>CAUJFT010000001.1 GCA_963169475.1 Bacteroidota bacterium
TTGTAAGCTAAAAAGAGATACTTAAATTAAAATTAGCTTCTCTCCTGTCTTTAATTTTAAGGCATATTTATACATTATAATAATATATAAATATAGTAGTACCCCGTAAGGCTTTTTATGGCTGGATTGTCGGTTCTATTCAGCGATATAGGGAGGTGTAAAATCCTAATTTTGTCGAAAAAAGTGATGAACAAGTTATGAACCCGCAGTTTTTCGCTATCTTTGTACTTCTTTTTGAAAACAGGAAGTTGTATACGACATTAATATATGAAAGTATCTTATAATTGGTTAAAATCTTTGATAGATTTTGACTATTCGGCAGAAGATCTATCAGTGATTCTTACCGGTTTGGGGTTAGAAATAGAAGGAATGGAGTCTGTTGGAGGAGGAGCTGTTGCTTTTGAAGGGGTTGTAACGGGGCGTGTTCTTTCTGTTCGTCCTCACCCTAATGCAGATAGGCTTCGTTGCTGTACTGTAGACGTTGGGAAAGAAGATATTTTGGATATTGTGTGCGGCGCACCGAACGTAGCTCCAGGGCAAAAGGTTGCTGTTGCTTTGGAGGGGGCAATCCTTAATCCTACCGGAAGCAATACTCCTCTAAAAATAAAAAAAGGAAAGATTCGGGGAGAAGACTCCAAAGGTATGATTTGCGCAGAAGACGAGTTGGGGTTGGGGTCTAATCATGATGGAATAATGGTTTTACCTGAAGATACCCCTATTGGGATAGCGTTTGAAAAATTTCTTTTTCCTATCACGGATACGCAAATAGAAGTAGCTATCACTCCTAACCGAATTGATGCGGCTTCTCATTATGGGATAGCACGAGATATTGCAGCTTTCAGTGGGCTTTCAGTACGGTTTCCCGATGTATTTCCCGTTGATAAACTTCGTGATAAAAACCCGATACGTATCAGAGTCGAAAATGCGGAAAAGTGCAAAATATATATAGGAATTTATATAGAAGGAGTAAGGGTTGGTGAAAGCCCCGATTGGTTGAAAGAAAAGCTCACGACGGTCGGACTTCGTCCCATAAATTCTGTTGTGGATATTACAAATTATGTAATGATGGAGCTTGGGCAACCGCTTCATGCTTTTGATGCGGATAAAATATCTGGAGGCGAAATCATCATCAAAACCTTAGCACAAGACACTCCTTTCATTACGCTTGATGATAAGGAAAGAATGATTGTAGCCGGGTCCGATCTTATAATTTGCGATGCGGAGAAGCCTTTATGTATTGCTGGTGTCTTTGGAGGAATACACTCTGGTGTAACCAAAGAAACCCGAAATATCTTTCTTGAATCTGCATATTTTGATGCTACCTCTGTAAGAAAAACGGCAAAACACTTAGGGATAAGTACGGACTCTTCTTTCCGCTTTGAGCGGGGAACCGACCCTAATATTGTACTTAAAGCCTCTCTCCGTGCGGTACAGCTCATCACTGAAATTACAGGAGGAACTCCCTCGGAAGTCAATGAGGTAAAATTAGCAAATTTTCCTCCTTTTGAGGTAGAAGTTTCTATCCAAAAAATCCAAGCTCTTATAGGGGGTAACCCGATTTCCAAAGCAGAAATAATCGAAATTCTGAACCGACTTGAGATGGAAACTTTGGAACAAACAGAGGACATTATTCTGGTAAAAGTACCTCAATATCGGGTAGATGTACAAAGACAACAAGACATTGTAGAAGATATACTAAGGGTCTATGGGTTTAATAATGTAAAGGTTACGGATAAGATTTCTTTTTCTCCCCAATACGGAAAACGCAAAGACACTTACGCCCTAAGTCAGAAAGTATGTGATGCACTTTCGGCATTCGGGCTATATGAAATATGGAATAACTCTCTTACTTCCAAAAAATTTGCGGGAGAAAACGCTGTTGAAATTCTGAACCCGCTTAGTGAAGGGCTTGGAGTAATGCGTGAAACACTCTTATGGGGGGGCTTAGAGGTAATCCAATATAATCAGAACCGCCAAAATGAGAGCCTTTCAATATATGAATTTGGGAAAATATATTGGCAGAGTGCGGGTGAAAATGGGAAAAAATATCACGAAAAGGAAATGCTTAGTATTTGGCTTACTGGAAATAGGCAGCCTTTTCATTGGGAGCAAAAAGCCATAGCCTCTACGCTTTATTCCTTAACCAGTATTGTAGAAAAGCTATCTGCTCTTCTCGGATTAAAAGGTGAAATCAGGGAATGTAGTCATGCGGAAATGGATTACGCGCTAGAGTGGGTTGTAAAAAAACAACCGCTTATTATATGGGGAAAGGTAACTCATAATGCCCAAACGAAGATGGATATTCGTAATGAGGTGTTTTATCTTACTGCTGATTGGGAAAAATTAGTAAAACGTTATTTTGAACAAGAAGTGATATTTCAGCCGCTCTCACCCTATCCGGGTATAAGCAGAGATATTAGTATGATTATTCCCGAAAAAGAAACCTATGAAAACATAAGAAAAGCGGTTTTACAGATTAATCCGTTAATTAAGTCGGTGGAACTACTTGATGTTTACAGAGGGAAAAATATTGCAGAAGGGAAAAAAAGTTACCTTATTTCGCTTTTTATTCAAGATGAAAACGGTACTTTATCGGATACAACTGTGGATAAGATTAGAGATAAGACTTGTAAAATTTTGGAAAATAGAATAGGAGCTGAAATTAGAGTGGGTTAATCCCCTATTTTGTTTTATGCTTTTTGAAAGGGTCTTCTGCCTTTTATAGGAAAGGTCTTTTGCTTTTTTCTATCAAAATTCTATTTTCTTTTTGATTTATAAAATATTACAGATGAATATTTAACTAAATATGAACAAAGAGAAACCAACCTAATAGCACAGTATAAAATGAGTTAGTAAATCCATACGTTACAATTATATAAAGCCGAATTTAACGCAGTATTTTCTCTTATACGTTTTTTAATTTTAAACAAAACCATATAAATATTCCATTACTTTCAGGATAAAAACCAGATGAAACAACGTTCTCCAGATTTTGACATCAAAACGACTTGGCTTGCCATTGCTAAAATGTATAATATCCGGGCGCAGAAAGAAGATATTACTACCAATATCGGTTTCGCGCTTATTCATATTGACGAGGAGATAGGAACTCCTGCTACGAAGATTGCACCGCTAATGGGAATGGAGCCAAGAAGCCTTACCCGTATGCTTACCAATTTGGAGGAAAAGGGGCTTATTTACAAAAAATCTGGAGAGAGAGATGGCAGGATTGTTCGGATTTTCCTCACTGAACTGGGTAAAGAAAAACAAAAAGTAGCCAAAGAAGTGGTACTAAATTTCAACAAAGCGATATATGATAAGATACCTCCGCAGAAACTCGAAGGCTTTTTTGAAGTAATGGATGATATTAATGAATTGGTAAAAGAAACTGCTTCCGCTTATCTTTCAACTTACGATATAAATTCTATAAATGATTAGAATTTGAATACCGTTATTTTGTTTATCTGTATTTTAGCCAGATACGGCGCATATCCTTGTAACAATATTTTAGTTTTGTAGAAAAATTTGGGGAATTAAATATCGTTAGCTATCTTTGTAGAGGTAGAATAAAATGACCAATGAACGGTCTGCAAGTAGTGCCTAATATTAATAGAGAACTTTGGCAAACACCCTGACATCCTTGTGTTGTCTTAAAAAACAAACGATTATCTAGGATTATCATACCAAAAATGTTGGTATCAGGCTTTTTTTTGATAATCCTTCTTATCCGTTTGTACTTGCAACCCCTCTTTTTAAAAAAGATTTTAGCGGATAATCAGACAGTTTTATCCTCTTTTTCTCCGCTATTATCCGTTTCGCTAAACTCAATTTCCGGCGTTCTTCCTCAACAGCTTTGCGTACAATCCTATGAATGGGTTATGATAGTCAAGCTACAACCCAACTGAGACTGTATCGCAACACTTGTTATAAACAAACTATTTATTATCAATATATTACAACACTGACGTACCAAGAGACTACTATCATGCAAACTCATATATTCCAATGATTTGACTTCTTTCTCTCGCTTAGTATTAACGGTCGTCTTCTTCCCGTTTTTTCTTTGTTTTAGGTCACAAAATACCCCTTTTTTTGCTTAATTTTCTATTAGCATTTTTTTATTTGTTTTTTTGCAACCCCTCCTACCTTTTTAAAAATGAAAGATGGGAGGGGTATTTTTTTGAAGACCTGAATATCATCAAAAAATAAATTCACTACTTATGCTCCATTCCTCCTTCAACTTTGGAGGACTTCCCTACTAATCCTAAAATTTGCTCATACAGATGTTGCTCATCTCCTGGCGCAAAAGAAGTATGTTGGGAAACAATCTTTTTATTTCCGTCTAAAAGAAAAGTATGAGGCACATTGACAACATTCATTGCTCTTTTGAAATCGGCATTTGCATCGGTATAAACTTCCCATTCCCAACCCGTTGTTTGTACGAACGGTTTTACACCCGATTTTGTTCTTTCGTCATCTATCGAAATAGCAATAAGTTTTACCCCCGTTTCCTCGTTCCACGATTTATACACCTTTTGAATTGTTTTTAGCTCTTTAATACAAGGCTTACACCATGTAGCCCAGAAGCTAATAATAATCGGCTTACCATCATTGTCTATACTCGCAGTATTAAACGCCTCTTCATCTAACGTTTTAATATCTACAGAAGGAATACCGGAAGACTGCCCAAAAACGAGGGAGGTCAGAAAAAAAAGAAAGAATAAATTAGTTACAAACTGCTTCATGTTTTTGAATTAAATAAATGATATAAAATACGATTCTTATACGCTTCAAAACGAAAAAATGTTGTTTATGTACCCGCTCAATTGCCTATAAATTTATCACGATTATTCTTTTTTTTGACACAAGATAAAATCCGTCCGTGTTTCTATCCTTTTGAAGGGGAAATCTTGAAAAGTTCAAGCATTCAAAAATCTTAAATTTTGTCTATATTTGTCCCCCAATCACCAACTTTATGTAAAGGTATGCAGTACGAACATATTTTATTTGAAATCAAGAATCAAGTAGGACGAATCACGCTGAACCGTCCTAAGTCATTTAATAGCTTTATCATTTCCATGGCAAAAGAGGTTCAACACGCCTTAGAGGTGTGTCGCGATAATGCAGAGGTTAGGGCGGTATATCTCACGGGAGCAGGTAGGGCATTTTGTGCAGGGGAAGACCTTAACGAAGCCATTGACCCCAACGGACCGGGTATGAAAAGAATCGTAGAGGAAACCTATAACCCAATTATCCAAAAAATAAGAAATCTCGAGAAGCCTGTTATCGGGGCGGTAAACGGAATCGCTGCGGGTGCCGGAGCAAATATTGCCTTAGCATGCGATATCTGTGTAGCTGCTGAAAGTGCTTCTTTTCTTCAAGCATTTAGTAAAATCGGACTGATACCTGATAGCGGAGGCACTTTTTTTCTACCCAGATTAATTGGCATACAAAAGGCGGCAGCACTCATGATGCTTGGAGAGAGAATCTCCGCTAAAGATGCTGTAAGTATGAATATGATTTATAAAGTGTTTCCAGATGACTCCTTTGTAACCGAGTCTGAATCTTTGGCAAATACCCTCGCTACTATGCCTACCGTAGGGTTAGCTTATACGAAACATCTCCTTAATCAGTCTTTTATTTCATCACTTGAAGACCAATTATTGTTAGAAAGGGATTATCAAGTACAAGCCGGTCAGACCGAAGACTATCAAGAAGGGGTTAAGGCTTTTTTGGAAAAAAGACCCCCAATTTTTAAAGGTCGATAACAATGCAGTTGTTTGCTTGGCTACCTTTTAATAAGGGAATCGTTATGTTTTTTACAAATATCTTAATTATACTTTTTATATGAAGAAAAATTATTTGCTTTGCGTATGTTTGTTTTTTTCCGGAATAGTGAATGCACAGATTACTATTACTTCTGCGGAGATGCCGGTTCCTGGTTATCTTCCCCGTTTTACTATTCCTGATTCTATCTCTACCCTCGGGATAGACTTCACCACAACAGGGGCAAATGCTACTTGGGATTACACCTATCTTCAACCCAATGTGCAGCGGGTAGATACTTTTATTAGTGTACCCATTCAATACCAACTTTCATTCACTGGTGCTACGGTTGCCCGCCCCTTACCCGTGGGTGGGCCCGGAGGCGGTGGGATGCCGGGCGGAGTAACGATTCAATCGGGGTATGAATTTTTTAGAAAATCTAATTCTAAGTATGAAAGAATGGGATATGGTGGCACAGTAAGTGGTAGCCCCTTTCCTTTATCTCTTGTCAATAACCCTAAAGACATAGTATATAATTTCCCCCTTAATTTTGGAGACCAAGATACCTCCTATTCTACTGCAATATTAGATGTATCCGGTTTTGTATATATAGAACAGCACCAGACACGTATCAATCACGTGGACGGCTGGGGGAGTATCGCCACACCTTACAAGCAGTTTCAAGCTTTGAGAGTAAGAACGGAAATCACCGGATTTGACTCCATTGTGTATAGCGGGTTCAATATCGCACAGCCTCGAAACCCTTCAGTAAACTATAAATGGTTAGCCAACGGCGAAAAAGTTCCCGTTATGCAGATTAATACCTCCGAGTTCTTCGGCTCCGAGACCCCCCAAAGCATAGTTTACCGAGATACAATCAGAAATGTACCCACCCTTGGTATTCTTCCTTCGGTACAACCAATCGGAGGAAAACTATATCCCAATCCTGCTTCCTCTTCTATTCAGGTAGCATGGGAAACTTCTATTGGGGACGCAATGCTTGAAGTATTAACCCCCGAAGGCAAGTGTGTACTTTCTGTTGAAGTAAATAGCCTTCGTCAGATTTTTATAGATGTATCTGATTTAGCGACGGGTATTTACTTTGTGAGGGTTTTCGGAGAGGGCAAGCAGTTTAATGGCACACTGACCATTAGTCAAAAATAAAAATATCTCTTTGGTCGTTTTGATATAGTACAAATAATAAAGTCGGTTTGCCAAAGGCAAACCGACTTTATACATTCTACAGACGTTTGATTATTTCTTTGCAATAATGTAATTTACTCCACTAAAAGCGACTGTTCCGCCATTTGTAGGAAGTGCATTACGTTGATGCAGGATTCCGGCTACGTGAGGTGCTGCCATAGAGGTTCCCGTTAAGGTAGCATAAGTTCCGTTTTTAAAGGTTGATAAAACACTAGATCCCGTGGCGATATAGTCAATCGGACCTGCTGCGGAGGTTTCAAAGTTAGAATAAGCAGAGGCAAAGGATTTATTACAAGCCATTGAGGCA
>CAUJFT010000002.1 GCA_963169475.1 Bacteroidota bacterium
ATTAAGCATATAGCGTTGAGTATAGACAAATATTGTATCCTTTTCCGGCTCCATCTCCAAATCAATTAATGGCTTAAAGTCGCGAAAACTATAGCCTGTTTCGTGAGGAGTAACGGCAATCTTATGATTTAGGCAAGAGAATGAGCGGGTAAGCAGAGGCGGAAGGCTTTCGTCTGGTCTTTGCCCTGCAAGTTTTGCCAAACGCGTATAAGGCACATCGGGGGATTTTAGTCGGGTAAATAATGTATCCTTTATTACCTTGTAATCTAAAGAAACCTCAATCGTAGGTTCGGTATAAGTGTAAACCCAAGTCCCTCCTTTTAGGGTTAAGGATACTTGTTCAGATATAGTAGCCCACAGCAAAAAGGTGGGGAATACAAATACAATCAAAACAAAGCGTTTCACGGAAATTGCTGATTTTAGGTCATTAATGCCGCAAAAATAATAATTAACAAAATGCTAAAATTATTTTTAACATTTCATGCAGGGGTAGAAAATATGCAGGGTATCACATGGTTATTTTCATAATACGTTTCAAGTAACTTACTGGTATATTCAGATAAGGATATCTGATGGGCATATCTACAAGCATAGATTTATGTAAAACACCCTTATGATGAGAGAAGGTATCGAAAGAAAATTTACCATGGTATCTCCCGATTCCACTTTCCCCTACTCCTCCGAAGGGGAGGTTTGAATTGCCGAGGTGCATGACAGCATCATTTACACACCCGCCCCCAAAAGAGGTATTTCTCAGAACCTTCTGGATATTCTCTTGATTATTTGAAAAAATGTATAACGCAAGTGCTTTTTGCTGCTGATTGACAAATGCGATGACTTCCTCTATCGTTTCATAGGTTACAATAGGTAATATTGGTCCAAATATTTCCTCTTGCATTGCCGGCGCCGATTCGTATGAGCCCGAAGGAATGTCTAACAGGGTGGGGGCGATATATTTATCGGCAATATCCACTTTCCCTCCATAAACTATCTGCTCTGGTACAATCATTTTCGATAGTCTTTCGGTATTTCTGTGATTGATAATTCTACCATATTTAGGGTGGTCTTGGGGTGTTTTTCCGTAAAAGGCCTCTATTGCCTCAATTATTTTTTCAATGACTTGCTTTTTCTGGGAAACATGAACCAACAAATAATCCGGAGCCACACATGTTTGCCCACAATTGATGAATTTGCCCCAAACCAATCGTTTCATACCATAGTCAAGATTAGCATCTTTGTCAATAATACAAGGGCTTTTGCCGCCTAGTTCTAAGGTAACCGGCGTTAAGTGTTTAGCAGCTGCTTGATATACTATTTTTCCTACAGTAACGCTCCCCGTAAAAAAGAGGTAATCCCATTTTTCTTCTAATAATGCTTGTGTGGGTTCAATACCTCCCTCTACTACTGCAATATAATCTTCGGGAAAGGTTTCTCTTAAAATTTTTGAAACCAAGGCGGAACTATGTTCCGAAATCTCTGAAGGCTTAACTACGGCAGTATTGCCGGCTGCCATTGCCCCTATGAGTGGCTGAAAAATCAATTGAATGGGATAATTCCATGGACCTATGATAAGCGTTTGTCCATAAGGCTCTGGATAAATATAGCTAGAACCGATAAAATGGAACATAGATGTTCCTACTCGTTCCGGCTTCATCCATGAACGTAGCTTTTTAACAGTAAGCTCAATATCTGCAATTACAATTCCTATCTCTACTCCGTATGCCTCAAAGGGTTCTTTTTTTAGGTCCTTATATACTGCTTCCAAAAGAGTGGTTTCATATTTTTCGATGACGTTTTTAAGTTTTAGGAGCATTTCTTTCCTAAATTCTATATCACGAGTTTTTCCGGAAGCAAAAAACGCAGCTTGTTTTTTTTTGATGCTTGATACTTGTCGAACAAGAGAAGGTGTGGTGAGTTCTACGGTATTTGACATGATAGTTATTAATTTCTTGGTGAAGCTATTTTTTTAAAAAGAAAACATTGCGTTTTTTTAAGCAACGATTTGCTTAATGTCAAGCATGAACTCTGATAATCTTAAATGCGGTATTTTATCAATCGACATTAAACCAATGCACAAAAATAAAAAAATATTTTTGACACACAAAAATAACATAGAACAGGATATATACTTTTGAAATGCTTGATTTTAAACAAAAAAGAGCAGCCTTTTGGGGCTTGCTCTTTTTTGAGTACAGATAAATCGGAGACATCTACTAATCAGGGGTAAGGAGTTTATGGTAGTAGATATAGAAAGAAAGTACGCTCATCATCTGTTCTGATACACTATATTAAGGCTTATTCAGTTTTTGAGGCAAGCACCTTATCAATTTCACCAATAATTGCTTTTCCATTATTGATGATTTCGTCATTCATTTTGATGGTATTATCATTTGAGGCGATCATCTGAACATTATTATCAATTTTGCGGCTATTTAAGTTCATCTTATCCTCGTTGGCTTTCATAAGCTTCTTATTTTGAGCCACCATGATTTTATCAAAAGTAGCGAGTTCCTCATTCTTAGCCTCTAACATATCGTTCTGGCTTTGAAGATAGACAAGCTCATCTTTGAGCATAAAAATTTCTTTTTCTAACTTTTCATTTTCTGTTTTCAATGTTTCATTTTGCTTACGAAGCTGGTCATTGTCTCCGTAAAAACGGCGAGTCGTGGCAGCCATTTTGTCTTTAACCGTTTTAAGTTCTTTGGCACTTTTGGAGAGCATTACTCCTTGATTCGTTACCACATTACGGGCAACCATTGGGTCTTCTTTAGCTTTACCATTTGTCTTTTCTTGCGCAAATACAACAAGCCCCATCATCATCAGGCAAGCGGTCATCAACATTTTAAACCGATTCATACTTTTAAAATATTTAGTTTTTGGAAAAATAACTTCTTTCCTATTTGAACGGAATTTATTCTCTAAGGGTTACAAATTATTAGAAAAAAGTAAAATTTATGTGAAAATATTAGATAAATGTGTTCATAAAACGAGACATCGTGATAAATCCTTTTGCCTGAATAGAGAGGATACTTAGAAGGGTTAAGTTGACCAAAACAACTATTTAGCCCTCTTTTCGGAGTTCACGGATTCGTTTGCGGACCTCTACGGAGAATAAGCTGCCGGGGTACTTTCTTAAAAACTCCAAATAAAGTTTGAGTGCTGTTTCGGGGTCTTGCATGTTATAATCATACAACCTTGCTTTGGTATAGATTGCATCGTCTCCGTAAATATCATCAGGAAAAGTAGCATAAATTTTATCTAAAAATTCTATGGTTTTAGGGATATCATTTTGTTTGAGATAAATATTTGCTTTTTCCCATAAAACCTCATCTGTGAGGGCGTGATTAGGATATTTAAATAAGAGAGAATCCATAAGATTCATCGCTTCGTCATAATTGCGTTGATATACCCAAAGTTGCGCTTTGGCGAACATTTCGAGGGCTTCGGTAGTAGAATCTAAGCCGGTGTTGTCAATAATTCGGAGGTTTAACTGAATTGCGTCATTGGAAATATCATTAGAAGTATTGTCTTTAATAGCAGTAAGCAGCGCACTTGCTAATTCAAACTCTCCTTTGTAATAAGACATTAAGGCAAGGCGATACTTTGCCATTGCTCCGGTTTGTCTATCCTTAAAGGCTTCGCTTACTTCTGTATAAATCATCTTTGCGCCATTAAAGTCTTTCTGAATCAGCAAAATATCTGCAATTAATAATTTAGACTTAGCCCAATCTTCTTTGGAAAGTCCGGGCATTAGGGCGGCTTCTTTTAGCTCATTTAGCGGTTCTGAAAACTCATTTAGGTAAAAAACTTGAAGATTTGCTTTTCTATAAATGGCATTAAAAAACGGGGTCAATCGTCCAAACTGTGTGAGTAAATCATTGTAGGCTTTGACGGCTTCTCTTACTGCTTGGAGGTCCGGTGGAATCTTCTCAAAGGCTTTGATTTCTCCATTGGTTGCTTTTTCAAAAAAGGCACGTTGATAATATTCGCTCTGGGTTTTATTCTGAATAATATAGTCATAAGCCTGGTTAGAAAGTTCATAATTTTTATTATTTCTCATCGTTTCTCCGAATCGAAATACCCTTTCGCCGGTTTCCTTAAAAAACTTATCAATCGCTTTTACTTGTACAAACGCCTCCCTAAAATCTTTGGTTAATACGTAGTACTCAAACAACATTTTTCTCACCCCCAAATCTCCGGGATTAATATCGGATTCTTTCAATAGAACCTTTTCAATGGCTTTATCTTGTACCGGACTCACCCCGATAGTATTGAGTACTGCAAGGTTCATGTTTTCGTAAGTCTCGCGGTGATGGTAATATTGTTGGATAAATTCATAAACGGCTTTATCTGCCATTCCCTGCACCTCATAGATACGGGCGAGTTCTTCACAAAATACCCCTTGGTTTTTTAGTTTTTTTCTGCCTTCAAGGTATAGCATCTCTGCCGTTTCCAACTTCCCTATTTTGTATAAATATGCCCCAACCTGAATATGCTCCGCCTCCGTTCGTAATTTTTTGGTGATAAGGTCTTTATAAATGGCTTCTGCGTCTGCGGTATTTCCTGTTTTCTCGAAAATGGAAGCTTTGATGGCTGGGTATAAAACCTGCTCCGGCTGCCTTTTTATGGCTTTATCCATAAATAGGATAGCCTCATCAAACTTTCCTAAGGATTCGTAGCAATACACTATTCGGTTTACGAGTAGTTCTGTGGGTTCTTTTTTATAGAGTTTTTCGTATAATTCTAAGGCGGAGTCATACTCTTTGTCTAGAAAATACTGTTCAGCAAGTGCGGATTCGTTACTGGGTTGGGCTGCTACTGTGAACAGAGTGCATAAAAAAATAATAATAAAAGCCTGTTTCAGCAGGGAAATAAAAGGTACCAACGTTTGTTTTTTTTTATACATTTATATGATTTTATATCAAGATTGATTTTGACGTAATAATTTTGTAAACCGTTTTATCACAAACGAACGCTGATGCGTTTATCCGCTTTTTATGTAAATATATTGTTGAACGTAATATTCTCTTTTTAGATACATAAAAACACAAAATGTACAAGATTGACAG
>CAUJFT010000003.1 GCA_963169475.1 Bacteroidota bacterium
TGCCGTTACCTTACCCAAAAACGAGAATAACCTTATACCTATAGGGTCTTTGGACGCAATTCAAATTGCATATATTCAGGTGGGCGGTAATCAGGACGGGACATTTAGCCGTACCTTACAAAAGTATGCAGCGGTTAAATCCTTTTATCTACCCCAATTTCCTAATCAAGCGCAAATAGATAAAGTTATCGCCGGGTTAAAAAATTACAACCTTGTGATTATTGGGGTATTTGGCTTATCCAAAAAAGCAGAAAATAATTACGGTGTTTCGGTTTTTACTTCGGACTTATCTTCAAAAATAGCTGCCCTGCCTAATAAAAAAACAATCCTGAGTATTTTTGGAAGCCCTTACGCACTCCAATATTTTGGGAAAGAAAATGCGGTATTGGTAGGCTATGAGGAAGAGATGGAAGCACAACAAGCCGTAGCCGAAGCTATTTTTGGTGGCATTACAGTGGACGGGAAGTTACCGGTATCCGCCTCCTCTCAATTCAGGGAGGGAATGGGGGAAGTTGTCCCTGTAGTAACACGTTTTGGATTTGGGATTCCCGAAGAATCCGGAATGAGTAGCTATGTCTTAAATAAATTTGACTCCCTTTCACGTGCAGCAATTGCCATGAAATTGGTACCCGGATTTGCAGTTGCTGTGATGAGGGGGAGTAAAATTGTGTATGAAAAGGGGTTTGGAAAAATGGATTATAGTACTTCGGCTGATAGCATAGACCCCTTAACCACTATGTATGACCTTGCTTCTGTTACCAAAATTGCGGCTACCACGACCGCTGCTATGCAGCTTTACTATTATGGAATGCTGGATTTGGATAAAACCGTAGGACAATATCTCCCTGATTTTCAAAACTCTAATAAATCCTATATTACGGTAAGAGAATTGCTTCAACATACAGCAGGCCTCAAGGCTTGGATTCCTTTTTATTTAAACACTTTTACAGATAGGGCAAAAACACAGCTTCGACAAGACATCTATTCTTATCAGTTTTCTACAGAATATCCCACTGAAGTTTCTCCAAAACTTTTTATGAGAAAAGATTATAAAGATACACTGCTTCAAATCATCAAGGACTCACAAATGGGCGTAAGGGGAAAATTAGTATATAGCGACTTAAGTATGATTCTGCTGGGCAAAATAATAGAAAGTATTACTGGTAGCTCCTTAGATGACTATGCTTGTACCCAATTTTACCAGCCAATGGGAATGAATAATACTTGCTTTAATCCAGGTATGAAAGGACTTGCGGAATCTTGCCCCCCTACCGAAATTGATGACCAATGGAGGAGATGTGTAGTCAAAGGATACGTACACGACCCTGCGTCCGCAATGTTTGGAGGGGTAAGCGGACATGCAGGACTTTTCTCTAATATTTATGATGTCTGCAAGCTGATGTACATGATAAAAAATGGAGGAGAGTATGGAAATAGATTTTTTATAGATGCCGCAACCGTCAAGATGTTTAGCGAAAAACAAGTTAGCTATAGTCGTAGAGGACTCGGCTTTGACAAACCCAACTCCGATACCGAACGCTCCGGACAAGTATCGGCTTATGCCTCTGGAGAAGCCTTCGGGCATCTTGGTTTTACCGGAATTTCTGTCTGGATTGACCCAAGCTATGACCTAATTTTTGTATTTCTTTCTAATAGAACCTATCCAGATGCACTAAGTAAAGGGTTTAACCGTAAGCATATTCGCCGCGAAGCGATGGATTTGGTATATGAATCTATGATGAAGAAGAACTTGATGTAAATAACTAAGAGGCTATCCGAAAAAGGTAGCCTCTTAGTTATTTAAGTGTTAGCTTTGATAGTAAAATTATTGTTTCACAAACTTCATACTCATTGTTAATCCCCCCTCTTGCATCGTGAAGGCAAGTGCGCCTGCCGATAATTCGGTAATATTTACCGTCTTAGCACCTCTCTTATCAGTAATAACAAGCATTTTATCCTTATATTCATATTTTGCATCTTCGCTCACCCCACTCATAATCACCTTGGCATTACCATCAGCCATTAAGTCAAATAGCATTCCGTCATTAATCATCTTTTTAAGCCCCTCATTCATTCTTTCTTTTACTTTTGGGTCAGCCTCCAACTTATCCTTCATCTCCTTAGGTAAATTCTCAAGGTCTGGAATGACCTCATTCAGTTTCCATTTTCCAACTATACTCGCTGCTTCATCGAAACTCTTCTCCCCCGTTTGGGTAGCCGCTTGTTCTTGAGTCTTCCCATCTCCACACGCTGTCATTGTGGATAATACAAAGGCAAACACTGCAATTTTTAAAAACTTACGCATCGTCAAATGATTTATTTTGTGTCAAAAAAAATTAAGGGGACAAAGGTGCGACTTTTATTTTGATTTAGAAAATATAATTGTAAATTATTAAGTATAAGTGAGTAAAAAACCAAGAAAACACTCGTTAGTTAAAACATTGACTATTCATTATTTAATCTTATTATTGGTTATTCCTTTTTTACTATTCACTGCTTATTTATCAAAATTTATCTTCGATTAGTGCGTAAGTTCTATATAGATAAAAAGACAAATCGCTTTCTATTGCGTATTTTGTATTGTAAAATTACCACTCATATTTTCTTCCTACCTGCTGGCAGGCAGGACAACCCAAAAGATATAATGCGCATTTTGGATTGTAACCACACCTATTGACGCGATATTTTTATCGTAATCAGCTTGTATCTAATTCCGTGAAACATAGTTTAAAAATAAATTTGTAATATAAATTGGATAGTCGTATATTTGTGGTGTGTTTGAAAATATACGTATATTTAGGGGTTAGCGGTCATTGTTAGGAAAAGGACAGATTATGAAATATAAATTAGCAATCATCCTCATTCAACTTGTTTCTGCCTTATTCCATGCACAGGGGCAGGATTTAAAGAACAACATTAGTTTCAACACGGGTGTTGGATACATCATGCGTCAGGATCTGATTTTTTCACCCTTCATCCATAAAGATTTTGCCCCCATAAATGTTGGATTAAGATATGAACGCAAAAGCAAATATTATCAGACTGCTGATATTAGGTATTCATCCTTTAATCCCATACTGAAGGATTCCTATGAGTATAGAGACAATGGAAAAAACAATACTACAACCCCTCATCATTTTACAATTATTGATATTGACTACTCGTTCGGCAAAGAGATAAGAAAAAGAGAGAAATTAAGCACCATTATTAGCGGGTTATTTAGCATGGATATCCAATCGCTAAATTATTCTTATGGTCGCAGCAGTAGTTTTGGGTACCACTCCGTAATTGGACTTGGCGGAATGATTCGGCAAGAATATAACATTAATGACAGAAGCAAAATTACGGGGCAATTTGCTCTCCCATTATTTAACTGGTTTTCACGATCACCTTATTTAGTTAATGATGATGAATTCATTGAAAATACGTTTTCTCATTCTGGTATAAAAACCTTTCTGGCTTTCTTAGGCGATGGTCAATTAGTCACATTAAACAAATTACAAACATTCGATTTAAGTTTATCCTATTGCTTCACACTAAATAAAAGATGGAATGTAGGCACAACCTATTTGTTTGAGTTTATTCATACGAATGAGCCACAAACACTAATCTCTTTTAAGAACTCCTTATTCATATCAACAAATTACAAATTCTAAACTGATGGAGATATTTCGTAAAATATTCATCGTAGCTGGTATGGTTATCCTATTAACTGCCTGTGAAAAAATGTTTATTGGACCGCCTAAAAATAATCCTGAAGCTATTTTCGAGAATCTATGGAAAACATTTGACGAGGAATATGCTCCCTTTGACGAGAGAGCTGTTGATTGGACCGCTGCCTATAATAATTTTCGCCCTCTTGTGAATGCAAACACAACAGAGGATGAGTTGTACGATGTTCTTTCTCAAATGTTGGCAATATTTGATGATGGTCATATAAACCTGACAACCCCTAACCGACAAATATTTTATTCAAACAAAATAAAGAACGAGCTAATTGATAATGATCTTTTCAACAAAGAAGTAATCAAAACTTATCTTGAGTCGGATTTTAAGGTTGGTGACGAGGAGAGTTATATTTATGGGAAAATAAAAGATGCACAAGTTGCCTACATATATTTTGATTATGTTGGAGATAATTTCTTTGTGCTAAATGACTTTTTAAATCAATACAACCAACTGAATGGATTGATTGTTGATTTGAGACATAATCAGGGTGGAGATTTCACTTATTGCTTTTCAGAAATGGGAAGACTTACTAACCAAAGCAGGTATGTATTCAAAAGCAAAACAAAAAATGGAAAAGGGAGGAATGACTTCACAGGTTGGACAGAATGGTACATCCATCCTAAAGGTGAATATTACAATAAGCCCATCCTTATCCTTACCGACCGATACACCATTAGTGCAGGAGAAAGAGCAGTTATGGCATTTATGACTTTGCCTAACGTAACCATTGTGGGCGATACCACAAATGGTTCTCAGGGAACAATGATTGGAAGAGAATTGGCGAATGGTTGGTATTATTCCCTTGTTACTCAGAAAGTAGAATTGTTTGATGGTCACTCGTACGAGGGAAAAGGTTTGGCTCCGGATATCTATAAAAAAAATCTGCCATCTGAAATGGAACTTGGCATTGATAAAACCTTGCAGTTTGCAATAGATGAACTCAAATAATAAACAACGAACCGCTAATAGCGGTTTGGCAATAGTGGCGGTTCAGTGCTCCGCAGACAGTTTTGTGGTTAATCAAACATTGGTTCTCCGCATCAAGTTCAGTGCTGGAAATCGCCACCTTCGCCAATACGTAAACCGTCAGACTGTCTAAAAAACCGTTTTCTTGTTAAGATACAGATTGTTTATAAGTTATGCTTAAATTAGTTGCATAATAGATTATCGTTATATTTGCTGCATAAAATTCATACAAGGTAAAGACAGAAATCAAGTCAGTTTCTTTTGTTTGGAGGAGTGAATTGACGATAATAACGAAATCAGGTTTATTGAGTTGTTTGTAACCAGCATCCACTAAGTAGTTCTTAGTTTTTAATGATGAGTTCTTAGTATATACAAATAATTGTTTATCAGTTTTTTAACTAAAAATAATATCATAAACTAATTTCAAATGAGTACTTATTGTTTTTTAAATTTTTTAAACCAAACCAAAATATTTCCTCAAAAAAAAACGCGCTTAACATTGATTTATTCCGATATTTGTGAACTAAATTATGAACCTAAAAAGGGTTTTTAGACGGACTGCCGTTATGGGCAATGCTAACGAACAGTATCTCAATTATCAACGGTTGAATAATTATCAACAAACAGAACTTAAAAATTCGTAAATTTGCTAAATTAATTAGGACAAAGAAAATGGAATTGACTACAGACTTTTATTTGGGCGACTGTAAAGAGCAATTAAAGCTTCTGCCTGACAATTCGGTGGACTTAATCGTTACTTCGCCACCTTATGCCGACCAAAGAAAAAACACTTATGGTGGAATACATACCGGCAAATATGTTGAGTGGTTTTTGCCAATTTCCGAACAACTTTTAAGAGTTATAAAGCCGACAGGGACTTTTATTTTAAACATAAAAGAAAAAGTTGTTGAGGGCGAAAGAAGCACCTATGTGATGGAGCTAATCCTTGAAATGAGAAAACAAGGTTGGCTATGGACAGAGGAATTCATTTGGCACAAAAAAAATTGTTACCCAGGGAAATGGCCAAATAGATTTAGAGATGCTTGGGAAAGATTACTTCAATTCAACAAGGATAAGAAATTCAATATGTACCAAGAGGAGGTAATGGTTCCAATGGGAGATTGGGCAAAATCAAGACTTAAAAACTTATCAAATACCGACAAAATACGAGACAACTCAAAAGTTGGAAGCGGTTTTGGCAAAAATATTTCTAATTGGCTTGATAGAGACAAAGCATATCCGACAAATGTTTTGCACTTAGCTACTGAATGTAATAATAAAAACCATAGTGCAGCTTTTCCA
>CAUJFT010000004.1 GCA_963169475.1 Bacteroidota bacterium
AAAATAGTGATTCCACAGGAAGCGTTGCGTTGTATAAGGTCTTGGTATCCAGCAGCTTGTAGGGGCGAGCTGCATGGGGTAAATCGTTTGGGGATTGCGGATTTTCGCAGGGTAGAACAAGAGGTTTGCTGTTATGTGCCAGGGGAAGTATCCCATGTTGAAAATGTCTTAGGCAGAGAGTATAAAGAACGTACTACACGCAATTTAGTTCGTACCGAACTCACAACGGAAACCACTCGTGAAACCGAAATAGAACACCTAAATGATACGACAAGTACGACTCGAAATGAGTTGAGTAGTGAGGTTTCTAATGTGTTAGAAGAAGATAAAAGTTCGAATTATGGCGGTTCTTTGGGCGTTTCAGGAAAGTGTTATGGAGTAGAGGTAAGTGCCAATGCGTATGCCGATTTTTCTAATAATAACTCTTCCTCTTCGTCCAATACAGAAGCAAAAACGTATGCAGAAGAAGTTACTCGCAGAGCAGTAGAGCGTATTTTGCAAAAAACAACGACAAAGCGTACAGCAAAAATCATTAAAGAATTTGAAGAAAATAATAAACATGGTTTTGATAATCGGGGAAGCGATTATCCTGTAACGGGAATTTTGCGTTGGGTGGATATGATTTACACCAATCGTTTAATCAACTATAACAAAAGATTGATGTTTGAGTTTTTGATTCCTGAACCTGCTACTTTATTCAAACGATTACTAAACTATGTCCCCAAAGAGCCTATAAACCCATCAAACACCGAGCCGAAAGATGAACTTGCCGCACCTAACACCTTAGAGAGTTTTGGTATCGCAAATTCTGCTTCTATAAATGCCGCTAATGCTGCTGCGGCAGGGCTATATTTTGGCATTTCCGTTCCTTCATTACCACCAGAACCACTTATTATTACTAAATCGTGGGGGCGAAATGTGGAACACAAAATACCGACCGTAAGTTTTGCACACCCTGATATAATCATTCCTTCTGATTACGAAGCCGATAAAATAAAAGGAAAGTATGAGTACGAGTATAAAGCAGGCAGTGCGGTCAGCTCTAAGCAAGCCTTTTGTGATATGACAATAGGGGCAAATTTGATAAGTAGTGGAGGCGATTATTCGGGTAGTTGGAAAACAAAAAAGATAGATTTTGATGTAGATTTTGCGCCAAATGTAGCAACTGCTTTGCCTATGATGTTCACATATGCCCGTATAAGGTCTTATTCGGGTAGTTGCGAGGTTACCTGTGTTGTCAAAGAATCAGTAAAAACCTTATGGCAAACAAGTATTTACAATCAACTTATAGCTGCTTATAACAGTATGCAAGAAGAATATGAAAACACCGTTGCTACCGCTGCTGCTACTTCCGAAAGTGAGAGCGAATCAAAGGAAAAAAATATTCCTTCTGGCATGAAACGTCTCATTGAGCAGCAAGAACTGAAAAGAGCTTGCATAGAGATGATAATGCGCCCATTTTGTAGAGAAATGGGAAAAACTTTATATGATGAGATAGACGCTTGCGGCAACTATAACATTCCTAAAACACGTTTAAACACTGAATTAGATGAGTACGCTGCACAAGTCAAGTTTTTTGAACAAGCATTTGATTGGCAAATTATGTCCTATTTATTTTACCCTTATTATTGGGCAGACAAATGCGAATGGGGTAATTTGTTTCAACAAGAAGATGATGATTTGGTATTTCAAGCCTTTAAACAATCAGGTATGGCAAGGGTTTTGGTGGCAGTTCGCCCCGAATGTAGTCAAGCCGTAATGTATTATTTGGAGACAGGTGATATTTGGGTAGGCGGCGATTTAGTGGCAGAAACAGATGATGATATTTATTTGTCCATAGCCGAAGATTTACAAATCGTAGATGGACAAGTCGAGGCGGAATGGGAAACGAGAGTACCCACAACCTTAACGCTTGCGCAGCAAAGAACAGCAAAATTAGACGAAGGCGGCTTGCCTTGTTGCCACGACCACGAAACAAATGAGATGCAAATTAATTCTATCAAACCTGATACGAATACCTTACAAGGGCTTGATAACGAACCAAGTACATTATAACAACAAACCATTTTCAAGCTGCTACGAAATTTCGTAGTGGCTTGATTATTAATATTCTATATTATGCCAATGCAAAAGAATATATTTGAATTTGCCGATAAATTCGGCTATGAAAGCCCTTTTTCGGATTGGATAACGGAGGAAAGAGAGAAACGAGAGGAGAGGGAAGCTGAAAAGTTAACAAGATATGGAAAACAAGCTGAATGGGATAATATTTATTTTGCTATTTCTATACCCGCCGAAACTATATTAAATCCTTCAAAAAACCCGATTAACTTTGTGTATAATTATAATGCGTCTATTACAAACGAATCTCCTGAAATTTCCAAACAGTTTAAACAATTAAAAGATAGTTTTGACTACTTAAATCGTAGTGAGAACGATATTGCTACGTCTTATCTGAAATGGGTAAAAGAATCTAAATTGAAATTTATGTTTAGAATAGGGCTTCATTTAGGGAGGCCTAACGAGATACAGCCCGTAACAGCCTCTAATAATAATGCTCCCTACCAAAGAGAATATTATGTATTAACAGATTGTAATCCTACAATGGGAGAGGTAATAATTGGACCAGATGCGATAAATATAAAAAAGGGAGTTCCAATTAAAATATTTTCTCAAAGCGGTGCGGTGGCAAAAATGGCTCAAGAATTCGGACATAATTTTGAATTATTATTTCAACTAGGAGAATATTTAGGGATAGAAGATACTTTATTAAATGAATCCAAAGAGATAGTTTTTAAAAACGCTGGTATTGAAAGAACGATTGATGTATTACCTAAAGTAAGTATAGATATAAATGTTATATCTAATGGACAAAAGAAGAAACTTAACTTTAAATTCATGAAGGATAATGAAATTTTAACACCACTAAATGAGAAAGACTTTTTCTATAAAGGCTTATTAAAATCAAGTACACCAATAGATAATTTATATAATTGGGGTGTAATAGATTTAGAAGAGCGCGGCAGGCTAACAGGCTTATATTCTAATTTCGCCGAATATATTGGTTTATTCTTTCAGAATTGTTTTGCTAGGGGATTGAAAGAAGATGAGTTTCCCGTATATAGCGCATTAGGTTCTAAAATTTATCAAGGTAAACAAGTAGAAGGAGAACCAACAGTTGCCCCTAAAAAATAAATATCATGGATAATTTTCTCAAACTTATATTTATACTTTTATTATCTATTGTTGCTTCCTGTTCGCATGATAGTTATATAATTGTTACTAATCAAAAATTACGAAGCCTAAAATATGATTATCCTAAAGGGCTAACAATCGAAGGTTTTGAACACGAATATAATCAAGAAATATGGGAATATGAACGAGGTGAAAGGATTACAGGTTTTTTTTGCTCTGATACTTTAAAGGAGTATTTTTCTTTTCACTTTTGGCGAAAGTTAAATTCCATATCAAAAGAACGGTGCGGATGTCAAAATAAAAAAATAGTAAATCCATATACACGTGAGTTTTTTAAAACCCATAAATACAATAGAATAATAAAAGATTCTTTAATGGAAGATATTAACTATCAAGGAAGTAATACCATAAAGCAGCGTATCATATCAAAAAAAAATCAAAAGATAGACACCTTCTATATGGGTGAAATCTATTTTCCAGTATCATCTCAATCTCAATATTATTTTGTTCATAAAAAAAAATGCTACGTTATTAGAAAAAAACATAACTTAATAGCCAAGAGAAAATTTCCTGAAAGAGACGAATAAAAAGCCGAGAACAATAGCATTGCCGAAAATTTGGGCGAAGCCGCCGCACACAAGCCAACGCTCCGCCCAAACTTCGTCAATGCGTGTCGTTAGACTGTCTAAAAACCCATTTTCTTGTTAAGATTGAGATTGTTGATAAGTTGTGTTTAAATGAGTTGTAAGTAGT
Organism: Bacteroidota bacterium; assembly: GCA_963169475.1. Lineage (GTDB taxonomy): Bacteria > Bacteroidota > Bacteroidia > J057 > J057 > JAAFHL01. Next base: position 3,949 of record CAUJFT010000004.1, read on the forward strand.
TCTTAGTTTTTAATGATGAGTCCTTAGTCTTTACAAATAATTGTTTATCAGTTTTTTAGCTAAAAGTAATATCATAAACTAACTTCAAATGAGTACTTATTGTTTTTTTAAATTTTTTAAACCAAACCGAAATATTTCCTCAAAAAAAACGCGCTTAACATCGATTTATTCCTATATTTGTGAACTAAATTATGAACTTAAAAAGGGTTTTTAGACGGACTGCCGTTAGCGGGCATTGCAGAACGAATCAAAAAATCAAACATTTAGAGTATGAACATACACTTTCTATTAGGAGTACCTGTAATGGGAGAAATGAGCCCTGAAACTGTAAAAACAAAAATCATAACCTGCGAAGTTTGTGAACGATGGGATATACAATATTCCGACATTACCTTTATTTTCGACCGATGGAATGGTGAAGATTTTATAAGCGGTGGTGGTGAACAATTTATTTCCCAACGTCTAAAGAACAAACTGGAAGAAAAAAACATCAAAGGTTTTAAAACCACACCTATAAATGTAGAATTTTCCAAACAAAGAGGTAGTGTGAAAAGAATCGGTAAAGGTGCTTATCAAGACGAACTTCCAGCATTTTATCATTTTCAAGTAATAGGGAAAGCTGAGGCTGCTTTGGAAGATTGGTACACGATTCTTGACCCCACAGAATGTGAAGGTTGTAAAGCCAATAATAAAATGATGACTATAGAAGCTTCAAAATCCAGAGCAAACCCTGAACTAGCAGGTAAGGATATTGACAATCCGTTGCCCATCAATGTATACCATGCTACTTGGAAAAACGATGATATTTTTCTAGTAAGTCCAACATTCAAAATTTTGACACAAAATTTCGTTGATACTTTGCAAGAATTAGATATAAAAATCAACCATAAAGGTGGTATCTGGATACGACAAACTGATTGGATAAAATAACCAAAACTGAAATAAATGAAACTATATATTTTATTGAGTGCTCCTATCATTGGAGCAATAGAAGCGACTACGATTAAAGAAAGAATTGTTCTCTGTGAACATTGCAATCGGAAAGAGTTACATTTTTCTAATGCCGCATTAAACTTAGATAAGTGGAATGGTGAGGAAATGATTTCAGCTATGGGACAATTATTTATTTCTGAGAACGTGAAAGTAAAATTGGACACGCTGAATATTCTGTTTGAAAGCACTCCATTTGATGTTTTAGTCAAAAAAAAATCAATACAAGACCAAAAACCAACACCAAAGTATTATCGCATACTTTTCAGAAATATTTGTAAAGGACAAGGTGAACCATGGTTTGAGTTTATTAATAAATGTGATGCCTGCGGAAGAGAAAAATGGATGATGGATACAGAAGGTTATCGTTCTTCTGCCAATCCTGAATTGATTGGAAAAGATATTGAAAACCCTGCTCCAAGAAAAGTGGACAAAGCCAGTTGGAAAAATGAAGATGCATTTTTACTTCAAGATGGATATGACATACCTATTGTTACCCAAAAATTCGTGGATATTTTGGAGGAATTAGGCATAACAATCAATAAAAAAGGTGGTGTGTGGTTGAGGCAAACAAATTGGATAGAATAAAGAAAATAGAAATAAAGCAACGAACAGCTAACAAGGTATTGCCAAAATGGCGGCAGAAGTGCTACTATGAAACATTTGTGCTAAATTCAACGGCAGTAAATCTATTGAACTTTAGTGCTAATAATCCGCCACTTCGGCAATACCCAAACCGTCAGACTGTCTAAAAACCCCCTTTCTTGTTAAGATGGAGATTGTTCATAAGTTGTGCTTAAATGAGTTGTAAGTAGTTCTTAGTTTTTAATGATGAGTTCTTAGTATATACAAATAATTGTTTATCAATTTTTTAACTAAAAATAATATCATAAACTAATTTTAAATGAGTACTTATTGTTTTTTTAATTTTTTAAACCAAACCAAATATTTCCTCAAAAAAAACGCGCTTAACATTGATTTATTCCGATATTTGTGAACTAAATTATGAACTTAAAAAGGGTTTTTAGACGGACTGCCGTTACCCCCAAAAAATAACCTCACCCCAAAGGGGTAACACCAATTAGTGTCGCAAAATAATCCAATCGCGGTTTTTTTTAATTTAACGAGCTTATACTATGGATTTTTCCCAAAGAGGGCTTATTCGTTTGACAGAGATTTTTCTTTAGAATGGGATAGGAGGAGGATTTGTTCTGCGATTGTTTCTACGCGCTCTTCTTCATAGGCGAGTTCCCATTCTTTTTGGGGTGTTCGTTGGGCTGTACTATGGAGATAGCTTTTGTCGTAGTATTTTAGTACTATGGCGGTTGCTAAATGCACGTCTCCGGAAAGGAAAGCATTTTTGGCTTGCTGAAAGGAAACACCGCCTAACTTCTTTTCGATTTTTTCTAATGCTTGAATCAGTAATTCTGGGGATGCCTGATTGTATTCTGCGACGAGATTTTGGATTCTTTTTTCCTCTGAAATAGATAAGAGGCATAGGGGAGCTGTCATCATTCTATCCCAGAACCCTTGCGGGATAAATATACTTCCAATTGTGCGGCTTTCGTTCTCTACCCAGATGGGTAAATCTTTGGATAAGGAGTACAGTTTGGTAAACAATAGATTTTCAAATTCTTCAGAACTTGGCTGGGAAGGTAGCATAATTCCTCCAAATGCAGAACCCCTATGATTAGCAAGTGCTTCAAGGTCTATTATTTGTCCACCCATTTGGTTCATTTTTTTAAGAATTTGGGTCTTTCCGGTCCCTGTTTTTCCGCCAAGTACATATAGGTCGTAGGGGTGAGTATCAAAGTAATGTAGGACATATTGGCGATAAGCCTTGTATCCTCCTTCGAGTAGATAGACATCTATGCCGGTGTAGGAGAGCAGACGGGCAACGCTACTGCTTCGCATTCCGCCTCTCCAGCAATATAGGTATAACTTATCGTTTTGAGTATATTTTAGTGCTTGTTTTACCATTTCTGCCATTTTGATGCCTACAAATTCTAACCCTTTCAAGAAAGCCGTCTCTTTTCCGTTTTGTTTATATAGCTTACCAACCTCTGCGCGCTCCTCATCAGAAAATAGGGGAAAGGAAATAGAACCAGCAATATGCCCTTTTAGGTATTCTGTAGGACTTCGGACATCCAGAATAACTTGATTACGCGATGCTGCATAAAAGACAGAAGCAGGAAGAGATTGAGGCGTTTTTATCATATTACTTTATTTTTTACAAAGATATAACTTATTCGCTTAATTATTTTCGTTTTAGGAGATAGGGACAACCCGTTAAAATAAAAAATGTGTGCCTTTATTCCCTTAGTAATTAAAAATGGCTAAATTGTTTTTACCCACCTTATCCGCCCAACCGTACTATTTTTCTTGTCCTTATTGATGGGGCTACCTACAAAGATGGAGGAATTATGTCCGATGTTTCGCTTTTGGCTCAACATTATAGCCGATGTCTTCCTGATAATTTTTAATATGTTGCCTTATTGTAGAGATAGGATTCCCTAAAATTAGGAGTAAAATAGACGTGAAAGTTTTTTTGTTTTAAAGGAATCCAAAATAGTATTAATTTTACCCCAATTTTATAATCGCGGTAAAATCATTTGCAAAATTAAGGATAAGGTTGATTAGTGAAGAGTGTTACAAATTATTTTTTCGTAAATTATCTATAACCATCATAAGTAGTAAGTTAGATGAATCAAAGATACATTTTCTGGATTTTTATCCTTTTGCCCGTAGTCGCTTTCGCTCAATTATTCCCAAACCTTGGTGGGCAACGTGCCGGGATTTCAGCCTATACCTTTTTGAAGATGGACGTTAGTCCAAGGTCATCAGGTATGGGTGGTGCAAGCTTGTGCCAATCCGGCGATGGGTACAGTATTTTTGTGAATCCTGCCGGGCTTTCAGAAGTGAAAGGCACAAGCGTGGGCGTTGCCCATACATTCTGGGCTGCGGGCATTAATCAAACTTACGCTTCTATTTCGCGTCCGTTTAAATTAGGTCATTTTGGAGTATCCATGAATTATTTAGGTTCGGGAGCTATGCCCGTAAGAACAGAGTTTGAACCCGATGGGACAGGACAGCTTTTTTATGCCTATTATTCTTCTCTTGGGCTTACTTACAGCAAACAACTAACCGACCATTTCCATTATGGTGTTTCTTTACATTGGGTACATGAGCAACTTGCCCAATTAAGTGCCAATACCGCTACGATTGACCTAGGCTTTTTGTATAGGACTGGATTTAAAGACCTTAGTTTTGGGGTAAATGTTCAGAACTTTGGATTTAATTCTAAATTGAAAGGAGCTTGGGAGATTGATACTTCCTTTTATCATAGACCCATTACATTAGATAACTATCCTCCGCCTACGGTATTTCAGCTTGGAGTTTCTATGATACCCTACAAAACAGAGAGCCAGCACCTCACCGTTTCTGTACAACTTAATCACCCGAACGATAATGCAGAGAATATCCGGTTAGGTGCGGAATACGCTTATAGAAACTTGCTATTTGCACGGATAGGCTATAAAATTAATGTAAAAGACCAGCCTTTTCCTACCTTAGGCTTTGGGTTAAGAACACGTATTGGAAAGCACCCTCTCCATTTTGATTATGCTTTTGAGCCTATGCAATATCTGGGTTCTATCCATAAAGTAGGGCTTTCGGTTCAAATTAATGATAAAAATAGAGAATAAAACTTTGTTTTGTACCCTTTTTTTCTAACTCAAAATCCACTTTAACTCCTCCTCGTCCAATACACTCACAAAACCCTCCTCTTCGGAGAGCATATCCTCCGAGAGTTGAAATTTAGTTTGTTGCAGACGAAGAATTTTTTCCTCTATACTATTTCGAGTGATAAATTTGTAGTAAAAAACGGTTTTTTTCTGCCCAATACGATGCGCTCTATCTATTGCCTGCATTTCTACGGCAGGATTCCACCAAGGATCTACGATAAATACATAATCTGCAGCGGTAAGATTAAGCCCTGTGCCACCGGCTTTGAGGGAGATTAAAAATACCTTATCCAAATGATTTTCCTGAAATTGAGTAACCGCTTTTTCCCTATCCTTAGCAGATATACTTCCATCAATATATTGAAATTGTATCCCTTCTTTTATAAAATCCTGCTTCATCATTTGAAGCATTCCTACAAATTGAGAAAAAATCAGAACCTTGGAGTCTTCGGCAATGATTTCATAGAGTAGTCTTTTTATCTCTTCGTATTTACCGGATTCAGTTATTTCCATTTCGGGCTGTATAAGGCGGGGGTGAATCGCAAGTTGTCGGATTTTTTGTAACCCTGCGAGTATATTTAGCTTCTTCTTTTGCAAACTCCCGTCATTAATCATCTCAAGCAAATAGTTGCGATAAGCATCTCTCACCGCTTGATAGGCTTTTTCTTGGGTTTCCGTCATCTCACAGAAATGGATATTCTCTATTTTTGGGGGGAGGTCATCTGCCACCTCTTCTTTTTTTCGGCGCATGATAAAAAGACGCAATGTCTTTTTTAGTGCTTTTAGTTTCTCTTTATTTTGGTACTTTTCAATAGGGATAACGTATTCTTTTTGAAATTGCTGCTCACTTCCGTATAATTTCGTGAATATTTCGGGGTTGAGAAACTGCATTTGAGACCATATATCCAGAACCGAATTTTCGATGGGGGTTCCTGTCAGAGAAATGCGATGAGTGGCAGTGAGTTGTTTTACGGCTTTTGACACCTTAGACTCCGGGTTCTTGATACTTTGGCTCTCATCTAAGACTACATAATGAAACGAATATCCCCTTATCCACTCAATATCCAAACGGATAATACTATAGGTTGTGAGGATTACATCAAAGAAGCCAAAGACTTGTGTGCTTTTAGTTCTATTGCTGCCGGTGTGTATCATTACGCTAAGTTCTGGTGCAAACTTGGCTGCTTCTTTTTTCCAATTAAACACTAACGATGTAGGCATTATAACTAATGAAGGAGATTTATTCCCTTTTTCTTTTTCCTTCTGAAAGACGGCAAGTGTTTGAAGCGTTTTACCCAATCCCATATCATCTGCCAGAATAACGCCTCTATTACAACTCTGCATTTGCATTAGCCAATAGTACCCATCTTCTTGGTAAGACCGTAGCTGAGCTTTGAGCGAAATAGGTAGCTCTTGTTTCACTATCAATGGGTCGGCTAACCGGAGGGTTACGGTTTTATCTTTGGAGTTTGCTTCTTCTAATTGAGCCTTGACTAGCCCGTAGTCGCGTGTGGTAACGGCAAAACTATCTTCTTTGGCGGTACCAAGTTTGGTGAGATAATGATATTGAGAGAACCATGTTTCCGGAAGAATAATAGTTTTCCCATCGGGGAGCAAGAACTCCCGTTGATTTTTTAAGATATGATTTCTAAACCGAACAAACGGGATTCTAAAGCCACCGACTTCAACGACTGCTTGAATATCAAACCAATCTCCCCTTAACAAAGAACTCACTTCCACCATAGGTTTATCAAAAGAATATGCTGCAACTCCTTCCTCTTTATGTATTTGCATACCGGCTTCTCTGATAGCATTCATGTTTTCGGACATCCAAGTTAATGCCTTATTCTTAGGAATATTTTCCCATGCAAGAAAACTCTCTTTGTTTGGTACACATTCCATAAGCATTGCCCGAACGCTTTCCTCTTTGTCTAACTTTCTTTCGACTTTGCAAATACAATAATCCTGATTGATGATTTCAAAAAATACTTGCGTTTTTAACTTTTCCTCTTCGGCATTCATAAACCTAAGCTCATAATCCCCATAACCGACAGCCTGCTCAAAGCTGAAAAAATCTTGATGGTTTTTCCGAATATAAAAATGAAACACCGGCTCTTTCTCTATCACTTTGACCATAAAGCCCTTGTACCTTACTTCATATCTCTCAAAAACACGAGTAACAAATTTCCTGAAATACTCTTCCATTTTATCTCTCCCCACTTCTATATTCATTTTAGATAAAAAGGGCATCATTTTTTTGCCATCTATTGGGTCTTTGAAAGTAAATAATACCCCCTTTCTTAGTATCCAAGCAGGATGATTGGTAAGAATATGTACTTGTTGGTTCGTAAGAATCGTATTTTCTCCTTGCAAACGAACCGTAATGTAATACAATAACCGAAGATAGTCTTTCTGAAAGTGAAAGGTTACGGAAGCCTTTTCCGTGGAAGTCTTTACTCGCTTCTGTGCCGGATAGCCGTCATATCCCATCTCAAATACGGCTTTCCCCTGTAATAAGGGAAATATTTTGATTAGCTTTTTTTCTATACTATTAAGGATTCTTTCATATACAGCGGCATTTTTGGGTTGGAGGTTATCCCGAAAAAAAGATTGAGCGTGAAAAGGGTCTCCTTTATATTGACGAATCAGGTTTTTAGGGTGGATTTGGCTACATAATAAAATAAGTTTTTTTTCATCTTCCGTAAAGTGTTCTTTATAGTTTTCTATATTTTCCTCCGTAAGACTTCTGGCATTAGAAAGACTATATTCTCCATTAGGAAGAAAAGGTAAAAGATAAGCCCCTATGAGATATTTAAAAAAATCATGATGGTATATCGAGAAAACAAGTCCATACTGCGTTGTCGTTTCTTCCGGTTCTAAGAACATTGTGATTATATATTTTAAAAATTGAATGTGGGATAAAGAGATTATCTCCCGATATTTTGTTGCCACAAAGGTACAAAAACTTAAATATATAGATTGAATAGGATAGAAAGTATGATTTTTGATAGGAGAAATAGTTGTGTAATACGCTTATTATTATATTGTCATTTTATTAAAAAGGGGTAAGGTTTATCTTGTGAGGAGAATAGCAATTGCTATGGGTTAAAGCTGTTTTTTATGGGTATCTAAAAATTAATTTGGAGAGGGCTTTCGGATTTGTAGAACAACTTATATCAAAATCTATTATTTTTGCACCCTGAAAAATAAGGATATAAAAAATGGGGAATCAATCTGCCAAAAATCATGGTGCAGGACATATTATTCAGAGCCTTGTAGTGAACTTGTTGATTACGGTAAGCAAAGGAATAGCCGCAGTATTTACCGGTTCAGGGTCAATGCTTGCCGAAACCATACACTCCGCCGCTGACTGCGGGAATCAAGGATTATTGCTGATGGGAGTAAAGCAAGCACAACGCCCGCCCGATGCTAAACACCCCTTGGGCTACGGGCGTTCGGTTTATTTCTGGTCTTTCATGGTAGCAATGCTTCTTTTTTCTCTGGGTGGAATGTTTTCTATCTATGAGGGCTTCCATAAGTTTAGTCATCCGGAGCCTGTTCATAATATCGGTTGGGGCGTAGGAGTTTTATTGTTTTCTATCGCCTTAGAAGGATATGCCACAATCTCAAATATCATAGAAATAAGAAAACGTAAAGGAGCGAGAGGCTTTATGCAATACCTCCAAGAAACAAAAGATAGCGACCTTGTGATAATTTTTGGAGAGAACGCAGCAGCAGTGCTTGGCTTATTTATCGCACTTATTTCTCTTTTGGCGGCTTCTTACACCGGAGACCCCCGCTTTGACGCAACAGGCTCTCTCGTCATAGGTTTTATCCTTGTTGGGGTAGCTATTTTTCTATCCGTAGAGGTAAAATCTCTGTTAATCGGCGAAAGTGCAGACCCGTCTATTGACTACATAGCGCGGGAAATTGCTTTCCGACATCCTTTGATACAAGAAGTAATCAATTGTATTACGATACAACAGGGGCCCGGAGAGGTTATGGTTTGCGTAAAAATTAAGTGCCTGCCGAACCTGACCGCTCCGGAGATTAGCAGCCTTATCAATGAGTTTGAGCATCAACTCCGGTTCAACTGTCCAGAGGTAAGATGGTTGTATGTGGAACCAGATTTGCAAGAATGGAAGGATAAAATATCTGCTTCCAAGTAGAAGCTATCTCGCAAGAGAACCTAGTAATTTTAGGAACGTAATGTTTGAACTGTGCTAACTACTAATGAAAGACCATTTTTGGGAAAAGTAATTTCTCTATAAAAACTTGATTTTTTAAATTCAAAAAATAAAAATGATAAGATTATTTACGGCTTATTGTGTAGTTTTATCCCTATTTTCGGGTGTAATCAATGCTCAACAATCTATTTACCGCTACCATATAAATCTGAAAGAGGTGGTGAATGACCAAGTAGAGGTTTCTTTACTTACTCCCTCCCTCTCCAAAAATCAAGCGATATTTCATTTTCCTTCCACGATTCCGGGAACTTACGCTACAGAAGATTATGGGCGATTTATTGCTGGATTTGAGGCAAAAGATGTTGAGGGAAAAAACCTCATTGTCCAAAAGAAAGGAAATAATTCTTTTGTCATTGAGAATGCACAAAAACTACATTCTGTTTCTTACAAAGTAGAGGATTCCTTTGACGCTAAGGTAAAAAAAGACAAAATTTTTGAGCCTGCTGGAACGAACATTGAAGCCGAAAAGAACTTCGTTATGAATAATAGTGGATTCTTTGGTTTCTTCGAGGGTATGGAAAACCTACCTTTTGAGTTGTCTTTTACCAAGCCTACAGACCTTTACGGAGCTACCGCTATGACCCAGCTCGAATATACCCCCAATTTGCAAAAGATGTATGCCAAAAATTATCATGAATTGGTGGATTCCCCTGTCTTATTTGCAGCGGCTGATACGGTAAGTTTTCGCATAAATAGTACTCATGTTTTATTGGCGGTTTACGACGAGGCGGGGAGAAAAGAGATGGCAAAAGAGATTTATGGCGAAATGAAAAACTCTATGGAGGCTATAGCAAAGTTTCTGCCGACTTTGCCCGTTAAAAATTATGCTTTCTTGATTTATATTGCAGATTTAAGCGCGGTAGGAAATGCCCTTAACGGAGGTGGCTCTTTGGTAGAAAAAGTATCCGTCCTTAAACATCTAATAGGTAAGGGTTTTGGCGCATTGGAACATGGAACCTCTTCTTTCTATTATATGCCAGAACTTGGAATGAAAGACTATGAGGTAAAAAAACAAATGAAAGATGTTGCGATTCACGAATTTATGCACATCATCACACCTCTCGGACTGCACTCCCAGCATATTGGCAACTTTGATTATGTAAATCCTATCATGTCAAAACACTTATGGCTATACGAAGGGATTACAGAATATTTTGCCGGATTGATTCAGGTTCAGGGTGGATTAATCTCCGAAGATAAGTATTTTTCAGACCTGCTTGTATCAAAGATAAAAGCAGGAGAGAAGTTCCCCGCAACAAAAATGTCTATGACAGAAATGAGTACTCATGTACTTGAAAAAAAATATAAAAAGCAGTATATTCATGTGTATGACCGCGGAGCAGTATTGGGTTTTTTATTAGATGCCGAAATTATCCGACTTACCAAAGGACAAAAGACACTTAAAGAGGTCGTACTTTCCCTTAGAAGCCAATACGGAAGCAACAAGTCTTTTAATGAAGAGTCCTTTATACAAGAATTTGTAGGTGAGGTACACCCTGATTTACAACAATTTTTTAACACGTATATTCAAGGACGGAGCGAATGGGACTTAAAGAAAGGATTTGAAACTATCGGAATAGAGTATGAAAAAAACAAAGTTGTCCTCGAACCCAAAGACCCCGCCTCTAAAAAGGAAAATGATATCGCGCTTACCGGTTCTATAATCCAAATTGGAGATGAAAAAACAATAACAAAAGTAGGGAAAAAAGAATGGGCGGGGCTAAACGTAAAAGACAAAATACAGGCAGGTGCCTATCAGAAAGCCTTCAAAGATGCAAAAGGAAATTATCTTCCGGAGGGAGAGACCGCTCAATATCCGATTATCAGAGACGGAAAAGAGGCATTAATTCCCGTAAAAGTATCTTACACCCATCGTAAGCATAGTCCCTATATCAAAAATAAAAGTGAAAAAACACCTTCGCAGCAAAAGTATTATAACCGCTGGATTGGGAATGGGGAAGAGTAACCCTTAATAGAACTTATACCCTTGATTGTTAATTATCCAATTACAAATCGGTTCTGTAATTGGATAATTGTGCTTAGAGCCAGTCAAAAAGGCGGGCAAAATTAAAACCTCATTTGCTGTATTCTTACTGCATTCAAGATAGCCAATAGTGCTACACCCACATCTGCAAAAACGGCTTCCCACATCGTAGCCAACCCTCCAGCACCCAATATTAATACTACTCCTTTTACTACAAATGCTAATAGGACATTCTGCCAAACAATTCTCTTTGTTTGCTTACCAATTTGGATTGCCATTGGTATTTTACTGGGCTTATCGTCTTGTATAACCACATCTGCCGCTTCAATCGTAGCATCGCTACCTAAGCCTCCCATAGCAATGCCTACCTCACTCAAAGCGATAACCGGCGCGTCATTTACCCCATCTCCAACAAAGGCAACGGTCTCATTTTTTGTTTTGATTGCCTTTACCTTATTGACTTTATCCTCCGGCAACAAGTCCCCAAAAGCATTATCAATCCCCAATTTTTCCGCAACAAATCTTACTACACTAGATTTATCCCCACTCAACATAGTCGTTTTTACATGAAGGGCTTTTAGATGGGTGATAGTATTTTGTGCATCTTCTTTTATGCCGTCTGCAATCGTGAGATAACCCACAAATTTTTTGTCGTAAGCTATTGCAATGACAGTGTCAATAATGTGATTGAGGTTAGGATTATAGGCTATACCGAACTTATCCATTAGTTTAAAATTCCCTACCAACAGTTCTTTCTCATTAGTGGTAGCTTTTAGTCCATGCCCTGCGATTTCCTCTATATTTTGCAGTACGATATTGTGATTTGTATTTCCGACATATTCGTGAATAGCAGTAGCCACAGGGTGTGTACTATGACGCTCCAAAACATCTACCATTTGCAGAATTTCTGTTTGGTCAAAGGCTTTATCAAAAACAATCGTTTGAACCTTAAAAACTCCTTCTGTCATAGTACCGGTTTTATCCATTACTACATGTTGTATCTCCGCAAGTATATCCAAAAAATGACTTCCCTTGAATAGTATTCCGTTTTTACTTGCTGCCCCAATTCCCCCAAAATATCCTAAGGGAATACTAATCACCAATGCACACGGACAAGCAATAACCAAGAAAACCAATGCCCTATAAAGCCAATCCTCAAACCGATAACCTACCACCCAAAAATAAGGTAACAAACATATTGCAAGCGCGAGGAACACCACTATGGGTGTGTATATTTTTGCAAATTTTCGTATAAATAACTCCGTTTTAGCCTTCTGTGAAGTAGCGTTTTGTACCAACTCCAATATCTTGCTTAATTTGCTATCTGTATATTTAGCGGTTACCGCTACTTGTGCAATCGTGTTGAGGTTTATCATTCCTGCCAAAACGGTTTCGCCCTTAGTCTTGGTATCCGGCTTGCTTTCGCCTGTAAGTGCTGCCGTATTAAAAGATGCCTTTTCTGACAACAAAACTCCATCTAAACCCAACTTTTCACCCGGCTTCAATTGGATAATCTCCCCTATGTTTACACTTTCCGCTTTTACGACTTGAGGCTGACCATTACCCAAAACAGTTACCTCATCAGGACGCTGGTCAAGTAATGATTGAATATTTGCCTTTGCGCTTTTTACGGCTAAGGTTTGAAATACTTCTCCGATAGAATAAAACAACATTACCGCAACGCCTTCCGAATATTCCCCAATACCAAATGCTCCAAGCGTGGCAAGAGCCATTAACAGAAACTCGGAAAATACTTCTCCCTTGCCAATACCTTCAACTGCTTCCTTTATCACGGGAATACCCACAGGAATATAAGCCGCTACGTACCAAACAACCCGTAACCAGCCCATAAACCAGTCCGGTTTTAGCAAGTTCTCGATACCAATTGCCCCAAGCAACAACCCTAAGGAGATTATGCTGGGCAAAAACATTTTTATGGGGTTATTATTGTCATCTGCATGGTCATGATTATGGTCATGTCCATCATCATGGTGGTGAGAATGTTTTTTTTCTATCAACTCTTTTGCGCCTGCATTTGTGTAGATTTTATCCTCCATCGTGCAGCAAGTCATTTTCCCTTGTGAGTCGTAAGTATGTTTATGGTTTTTATCTGTATTTATCATTAC
>CAUJFT010000005.1 GCA_963169475.1 Bacteroidota bacterium
AATTTTACGGCTATTTTACCCGCCTTTTAGCTTTTTGAAAGAACTTCTTGGCTTACCCTTTCCGGCGGGAGGGGGAGCTTCGGCTTTTTTGCTTCGGGGAGTTTAGGGCTCCTTGACGCTTGATTTTGTGGCTGCCAACGCTTGGTGCTTGCGCTTTTTTCGCTGTGTGTTTGCCTGTGGCGTTGAATTAAGCGAAAATTGTCGCAAGCACTTTTGTTGTGTGTGTTTATCATTCGCATACTACTTTGCGCATATCACTAGACCCATAACCATTATATAAATTATTTGCCCCTTTGATTACTTCATTTTTTGCGCTATCGGAGCAGACACGAATTTCATTAATATCTGTTTTTGTCCTGTCGTCCACAATTAATTTCTCTTTATATTTATATAAAATACAATTTTCATCTTTGATGTAATAGCGATGTTCTTCTCCATAACCATGAGATGCTGTAGAAGATGTAGTATATGTAGAGAATGAGAAAAATAATTTTCCATTTTCAAAATAATCTTCCGACTTGGTAAGGTTTTTTCCCATTCGCGTTTCAAAATCTATTTCCACAATATTACCATTTTCCAAGAAATAAGTCAAAGTAGCCCCAAAACCACAACTATTATCGTCAAATTCACTAAATTCGTAATTTTTCGTTTCTAAGTTTTTTGAGGCTTTTATTTCCGAATAACGTTTTTTAATAAAAGCAATATATTCATCATCACTATTCGTGTTTAACTGTTTTTCGCTATTATTCTCTATAGTATTCTGATTCACAGAAACATTGGTCACTGTTTCGTTAGATGGCACAATTTCGTTTCTTGTATAAAATTCATACCCCATGCCACACAGTAAACACAATACAGAAGCCCCCACCATTAATAAGCGCGAATCCTCACGCCAAAAGAACTTACCGTTTTCTCTATATGGTAAGATATTCTGTAACAACGATTTAAGGAAAAAAAAGAAGGCTATTCCTCCCACAAACAAATAAATATAACCTATGTAATTTTGCAAGGAATCCCCTCCTAATTCTCGCGTTATGCCTTGAATAGTCGCATTTTTCCATACCCCCCAAACTAATACAGCACTCAAAAATGTAGAAACTCCTGCCAACCAAGGACTTTGGTGCATTGGATTTTCATCAGTAGAATTATCTGTAAACTTGCTCGCAAAAGGTATATACTTTTTAGAACGAATAAAATAACCAATAAGTATTGCAACTGGAGCAGTAAGAGCAATTAACGCAACGGCAAACATCAAAATATATACAAGGGCAATAACTACTACTGTTATTAAGGCTACTATAAGTCCAAGTTGAATAGCACAACCTTCCGCAGAACCTTCGCTACTTTGAGAATTATTTGAAAGTTGTCGAATCCTGTTTTTTCGCTCCTGCTCCTCAATTAATTCTTGTATTCTTGCTTCTTCCTCCTTCTTGCGTTCTTTTTCTATCCTTAGCTTTTCTTCTTCTTCTATTTTTGCAATTTTTTTCTTGATTTTTTTATGAGCATCTATCATTGCTTCTCCTTTTGTTGCTCCATGCCCACGCACTTCTTCATTTGTTTCTATATCATGCAAATCGCAAAACCATCCGTCTTGAACTCCTAACAAATCAAATGCACCATTTATAAGTGCTGTTGTGCCTAATGTAAATATATGATCTATCATATCCGGTCTTGAAGTTTTAAACTCCAAATCAAATCGATGTCCATTCATTTTTTTATTTATGGATTTCATCGCATCTCTATCTGCTTGGTGAAATGTTTCAGCCCAGTGAGTTTCAGTTTCACCTGTTTCTTTATCAGTTACACGACAATACCATCCATCTGTTGTATCAAGTGCGGCATTTACTAAGTCATTTAACATATTTAATGTACCAAAACTTAGAGCAGATAATAATTGATTTGGACCACCCTTTGCATAGTCTATTTCAAAACGATTTTCAATATTCATAAATTTATTTTATGTTAATTATGTTTTTTATTAATTACACACAACGGCTATATTGCCGCTTTGCCTTTTGAGCGTTTGCCTTGCGTTTTGGTTAAAAGGCATTGGCGGCAATATTTTTGTTCTGTGTCTTTTTCATTTGGAGCGTTGGGAAAGGCAAGATACGGAAAAGAGGCGTGGATTTTGTGCGGCTGGTTTTCGGTATCTTGCCTGTGCGGTTGGAACTACGGCAGTTCTATTTTCTGTTCGTTTGTGCCATCTATATTCATCAGATAGATATGATTATACCTTTTTATAGTTACAATATCGTCCATCTGATAATTGTCTTCTCGCTGCACTAATACTTTTGCACCATCAGGCGATATATCTATACTGCTATATCTCTTGCTATCGCAACCGTCTTTAATTTTTACTACTTTTAGGGTCTGAATATTTACTTTAAATATCCCATCTATACAAGTCCAAAAAAGCTCATTTTCGTTGATAGGATTCCATTTTAGAGAGGTGATTTCTTGTCTCCTACCTGCTTCGTTATCTGTGCGAACTCGAAATACGGTTTGATAAGCCAAATTATCAAAATCTCTTACCCGTATTTCGTGATACATAAACCCGCTAGGTTCATTTATTGGAAAACCATACCCTACTTTTTGAGAATGTATGGAAACATCTAATTTAGCATCACAAAATGGAGGTGTGTGCTTCAAGATATTTCCATTAATATCTAACATCCTTAGCCCCCCACCAAAAGTAGTATCTAAAAAAGTTAGATATACAAAATTTGTAGTATTCCCATACCAACAAGGGTGAACTCCCCCCAAAGGTGTAAGTAATTTTAGACTATCACCATTTATTTTGAGGCGATACACTCGATTAGTGAAGTTAACAATTATCCAATCCTCAATGCCCCATTTAGGGGCATATGTTGTATAGTTATCTTTTTGGATTAACTTGTTTTCCCCTGAAACTAAGTGATGCGTTCGCAGTTCATTTTTTCTGAATTGCTTCGTTAATACTTTTTGGTACAAAAACTCATTTCTATTTTCAGGATTAAAACAAGGATAACGATACAAATCTTCAGGATAGTCGTCTCTGTAACCGCCACTCGCTTCCATGATTTTTACAAATTCCTTACATTCTATGCTATCTATGCTTGGATTAGGTTCAATGACAGGGGGAGTATGCTGCCCACAAGCGAATGTGAGCAGCATCAAACCCCATAAAATAAAAAGAATATTTTTCATTGTTTGATAATTTTCTGGTAATATTTATGCCCTTTGTATTGAATCTCACAGATATAAATTCCCTCAGATAATTCGCTTATGTCAAAGGTATTGGCATTTTGCTGTATTTGTGGTTCAGTATATGTTTTCAGTATTTTCCCTTCTATGCTCAAAATACTTACTTCTTCGGG
>CAUJFT010000006.1 GCA_963169475.1 Bacteroidota bacterium
CCATTCTGGATATTTTTCTTTTACCCAACGGGTCAGCTCCTCTAAATCAGAAGGGTTATAAAAAGCAATCGCCAATGCGGTTTTTCCATCGCGCCCTCCCCTACCCGCTTCTTGATAATAATTTTCTAGGTCTGTAGGAAGCTGATAATGAAGCACAAAACGCACATCGGGCTTATCAATGCCCATTCCAAAGGCATTCGTTGCTACCATAATTCTCTTCTCATTCCGTATCCAAGCATTTTGTATTTTGTCTCTCTCTGAATGGGTTAGCCCACCATGATAGGCAGCCGCTGAAAGATTATTTTCTGCTAAGGTTCTAGCGATGCCTTCTACTACCTTTCGGGTACGCGCATAGATAATCCCGGAGCCGGTAGTCCTTTTTAGAATTTCTAAGATTCTTTGTAAGACATTCTGCTCTTCCTGAACAAAGTATCTAAGGTTTTCTCGCTTGAAACTTTGGGTAAAAATACCCGGATTTTTCATACCCAAATACCGGATAATATCCTTTTGAACTTCCGTAGTAGCCGATGCGGTTACAGCAATAATGGGAATATCCGGTTTTATTTTTCTAATCTTGTGAATTTCCAGATAAGGCGGTCTAAAATCATACCCCCATTGACTAATGCAGTGAGCCTCGTCCACCACAAGTACGGATAGAGGCATTGCTGGTAGCCTATGCAGAAAGATTAGAGTATTAAGCCGCTCCGGCGCAAGATACAGAAACTTATATTTTCCGTCCATTGCACCCTGTAATCTTCGGTCTATCTCATAATCCGGAAGGCTACTATTAATATAAGTTGCCGAAATCCCTCTTTTCTCTAAGTTCTCCACTTGGTCTTTCATTAATGCAATAAGGGGAGAAATCACGATACTCATGCCCTTCCTATACATACCCGGAATCTGAAAACAAAGAGACTTACCTCCACCCGTAGGCAAGAGAGCGAAAGTATCCTTCCCATCTATTACATGCTGAATAATGTCGGCTTGTAATGGGCGAAATTGGTCATAGCCCCAATATGTTTTTAGAATTTCCTGAATTGTCATCTTATCTCATTTAGATTTATATGCTAGCAATCAATTGATTCCATGGTTTGTAAAGAAACGATAAAAAAATCACTAATAGTTTTGGCATAAAAATAAGACTTTTCTGTAAATATTTAGCCCCTACTTTAAAAATTTCCATATCTAAGCGCGCGTATCCCCTTATTTTCCTATATAGAATAACCCTGCTTTAATCTTTGGATATTCTATTTCAAAAACAGATATTTATTTCAGATTGTTCTATGCCAATTAATTTCTATATTTTTTATTAGACTCTTGATTTGATGTTCTTCTAATAATATTTACCAATTTCTGTACTTAATTCGTTACGCTAATGAGAAAATTATCCGATGGCTATCTCTCTCATTTTCTATCGTTAAATACCTATTGCTAATATTTCATAAACCCAGAGGCACCCCTTGATACCACTAATTTTTAGGGCAACCCCTGGCCCAAAATAAATTATTTGTTATATAAATACAAGTTTATATATTTGAGACCAATTTTGTCATTCATACTTAACATCAAAGATTATGAGTAAACGGTTACAAGTATTTACCTATTTATTTCTTTTGCTTGCAAGCTATACAGGAAAAGCCCAAACACTGGAAATTACCGGGACAGTCAAGGACAAAAAAACAAGTGAACCCTTAACAAACGCTATCGTAACCATTGCGAATACTTTTGGCGGGTTTACAGGTGAAGACGGAACATTTAAGATTACCACTGAAAATCTTAGCCCGCCCTTCGATATTGTCATCAGCTATCTTGGTTATATTGACCATAAAGAAAGTGTTACTATATTGATTTCTCCGGTTATAGATATGGGAGAAATACTCATGACAGCGTCAATGCTTCAAGGGGACGAAATAGTAGTAACCGGCTCAAGGGTGGCAGAGACAGTCCAACAATCGCCCGTTACAATCCAGAAAATCAATACTCTAACAATTCGCTCTACTGCCTCCGGAGACTTTTATGAAGGACTTGCGAACCTCAAAGGGGTAGATGTTGTTACTTCCAGTTTAGGCTTTCGCTCGTTTAACACGCGCGGCTTTAATAGCACCGCACCGGTAAGGGTCGTGCAATTTATTGATGGAGTGGACAATCAAGCACCCGGGCTAAACTTCCCCGTAGGAAATCTAATAGGAGCGACCGATATTGATTTACAATCAGTAGAAATCATCACCGGACCCGCTTCCGCACTCTACGGTCCCAATGCCTTTCAGGGTGTCATCAGTATGAACACCAAAAACCCTTTTGATTTTCAGGGATTAGGTATTCAGTTAAAAGGGGGGAGTAGGAACCTTATGGACGGACAGTTCAGGTATGCTAAGGCTATAGGCAAAAATAAAAGATTAGCATTCAAATTATCCGGCTCTTATAGTAGCGTAAAAGATTTTGAGGCGACAGATGCAGTAGCCAATCGCTATGGCGATTTTACCACCAACCAAAACCTTAGCGCTATCCTACAACAACAAGCAACCGGAGAGGATTCTGTAAAATACACCAATTTATTAGCTTATCTTGATTTTAACAAACAAGCATATCCGGGTAAAATAGATATTTCTGCACCTGGGTATATGGAAAAGGAACTTACAGACTATAAAACCAAAAGTATAAAATTAGGAGGAGAAATTGCCTACAAAATTAAGGATAGCCTTCAGCTTTCTTTTTCCTATAAATATGGAAATGGAACAGCGGTTTATCAAGGTACCAATCGGTATAGTATCAACAACATTACCTTTCATCAACAAAAATTAGAACTAAATGGTAAAAACTTTTTTCTAAGAGCCTATAACTCTATAGAAAACGCAGGAGAGTCCTACGACTTGGTCTTTACCGCCCTGAATCTATCCCGAAAAGGAGTAGAAAACTATATTAAAAACTATTTAACAACCTACTTCGACACCCTGCTTTATCATGCAAGAGGAGGAAGCAGCGACCCAAATATAAGCCCCGGAGAAGCCAAAGATTGGATGATAGAAAGAGCGCATGCCGCTGCTGCTGCTCAATCCGGTAAAAACGCTTGGTTAAAACCCGGAACCCCTGCATTTGAAACCGAATATAATAGCATTGTTAATAATCCTAGTCTTGCCAAAGGAGCTAAGTTTACTGATGCCTCCTCCCTTCAACATCTCGAAGGGCAGTACAATATTCCTTTGAAAAGCCCACACATAGCATGGATTACGGGGGGGAACTTTCGCCGATACAACCCCCAATCTTATGGTACAATATTCAGAGATACCCTTGTAAATCGTGCCGATACTTTAGAAAATGGCTCCGCAAACTTATCGGCAGAATTTATTCCACTTTCTGTTTGGGAGATTGGAGGTTATACGCAGGCTTCTGTAAAACTATTGAAAGACAAATTAACCCTAATCGCTTCCCTTAGAGCGGATAAAAATCAAAACTTTAAAGCCCAAATCTCTCCGCGCGCTTCCTTAGTATTCAAGCATAATTACCATATTTTCCGCCTTTCTGCCCAATCCGCCTTCCGGATTCCTACGCTTCAAAACCAATATATCTTGCTCACACTCGGGCAAGTACCTATCATCAGAAATGATGAATTTGTAAACTTTCGGCTTGAAGGAAATATACTTGGACACACGAATCTCTTTGAGCTTGAATCCGCAAAGGACTTTGTCCAATATTACGACTCTACTTATGAATATGACCTAACTCGCCTTAAAACAATCACACTTCCCAAACTTCGCCCCGAACAAGTAAGGACATTAGAGATAGGTTACCGTACTTCTTTTGACAATAAACTCTTTATAGACGCAGTAGGCTATTTCAATAACTATCAGCACTTTATTGGAGAAAAAAGAGTTATTGCTCCTACTTCCAAAGGAGCAATTGCAGGAGAAGAAAGTGGTAGCGATGCCCTTATTACCGGAAATTACGAAATGCTTCAAATTCCCATAAATTCTACTCAAAGAGTAACCTCATACGGGGGCGCATTGGGACTTGCTTATTATTTTGGAAAGGGAATAGCCGGAAACCTAAGTTATACCTATTCGGATATTGATACTTCTAAAATCGTGAGAGACGGAATCATACCTGGATTCAATACCCCAAAACATAAAGTTAGTGTTGGCGTATCGGGAAACAAAGTATGGAAAGGGTTCGGATTTAATCTTAATTACCGGTATCAAAATAAACTTTATTGGCAAAGTACTTTTGGAAATGGGTGGGTTCCTGCCTACGGGACTTTAGATGCCCAACTCAACTATTCCTTTGAAAAGCTTCACTCCGTATTAAGAATCGGAGGCTCTAATCTCATCAACAAACAATACAGAACCGCCTACGGGTCTCCTTTACTTGGCAGAATGGGGTACATATCTTGGACATTTGAATTTGATAAATGGTAACCTTTATAACATAAATCTTCATTCGTTTACTTATCATTTGCAGGTAGAAAGACAGCTTTTTTAAGCAAAACTTTCTGCCTGCATTTTTCGTACAAAGCCAATATGAGCAAAATACTATTACAAACTATTACAAACCTACTTGAATCATGGGCACCTTTACCCGCAGCAGAGGCTTATGATAATGTCGGGCTACTAGTAGGCTGGAGAGATGCCGAAGTTACTGGCGCACTTATTAGCTTAGATGTAACGGAAGCCTTACTCGAAGAAGCCCGAAAAGAAGGTATAAATCTCATTATCACTCACCACCCTATTTGGTTTATGCCCCGCAAACGACTTACCGGCGAAGATTATGTAAGTAGGATTATTCTCAAAGCCATAGAATACAAAATTGCTTTATATGCTTGCCATACCAATCTGGATAATATCCGAACGGGGGTTAATCAAAAAATTTCGGAAAAACTATCCCTCACTAATACCTCATTTTTGTCAGCAAAGCCCCCTGAAAAAAATGGGGAAGAATGGGGCAGCGGAATGATTGGGTATCTTAAAGTTCCCCTTTCTCCCGAAGGCTTCCTAAAAGAAGTCAAATCAGTTTTTAATTGTGGTGGGATTCGTTATGCAGAGGCTAAGCCCAAAACTATTCACAAAGTGGCAGTCTGTGGAGGAGCAGGTAGCTTCCTAACTTCGGAAGCTATTAGGAGGGGAGCAGATGCTTTTGTTACAGCAGACATTACCTATCATAAATTTTTTGACAATGAATATAAAGTTTGGCTCTTGGATATTGGGCATTTTGAATCGGAACAATTTACCTCCGAATTAATTTATAATTATATTTCAGAAAAAATTCCTAACTTTGCAGTCCGTTTGTCAAAGATAAAGACAAACCCAGTTAAATACTTTTAAATCAATAGTTTTTATAAATAAATCAAGTATATATGGAACACGCAATCGCCACTAAACTTCGCGCACTTACACGTTTGCAGATTATAGATTCAAAGCTAGACAATATTTATCGGTTACGTGGCACTCTTCCGGAAGAGCTGAATGACCTGCGTGATGATTTAGAAGGATTTGAAACCAGAAAAGCAAGGCTACAATCTGAAATCGAAAAACTTCAAGGAGATATTTCTCAACGAAAAGTGAGTATAGAAACGTCTCAAGCCCAGATAAAAAAATATACAGAACAACAAAATACTGTAAAAAACAATAGGGAGTTTGAAGCCCTCAATAAAGAGATTGAGTTTTCTAATCTTGAAATCCTTGCTTCCGAAAAGAAAATTCGGCAGCATCAAGACCAAATTCGGCAACGAAAAGAGCAAATCGAGGAAACCGAAACGAGAATTTCCGAGAAAAAACACCACTTAGAAGAAAAACAAAAAGAATTAGAACATATCATTCAGGAAACAAAATCTGAAGAAGAAAAACTCTTGTCCATGAGCGGAGAAGCATCTACACTCATAGAGGAGAGAGTCCTGAAAGGATACCGCAAAATCCGCGAGAACATGAGAAACCGCCTTGCCGTTGTTGGGATTGACCGTGAGGCTTGTGGTGGATGTTTTTCGGTAGTTCCTCCCCAAACACTCATAGAATTAACGCAGAAAATCAGGCTTATTCATTGTGAAAATTGTGGAAGACTTCTTGTAGATGAAAGTTTCTTTGACGATATAAAGTCAGAAATGGGAGATTAATCAGAAATAAACGCTATACCTCTTAAAATATCAATGCCTCTCTTTCCTAAAAGAGAGGCATTGATATTTTGTTTTAGTTTAGATAGCACTCCGTATTGCTTCAGCAATTGCTTCCATTTCCGCTTTATCTAACACTAATTTTTTGTTATTAAAATTTATGCTCGAAATATTATGAAGCGGAACAAGATGAACATGACAATGTGGGACTTCTAGCCCAATCACTGCCACCCCTACTCTATAGCAGGGAACTACTTTGCCAATAGCAAGTGCTACTTTTTGAGCGAACAACATCAGCCCAGCGAGTGTATTGCCGTCTAAATCAAAAATATAATCCACTTCTACCTTGGGTATAACCAAAGTATGCCCTTTCTCTAAAGGATTAACATCTAAAAACGCAAAATAATTTTCATCTTCCGCAATTTTATAACAAGAAATTTCTCCCTTCACAATTTTAGAAAAAATAGTAGACATATCCTTTTATCTTTCTATTTCGAGAATTTCGAACTTAATGATTCCAGCAGGAACCTTTACTTCGGCAACTTCTCCTACTTTCTTACCCAAAAGAGAATTACCAACTGGAGATTTCACAGAGATTCTACCGGTTTTTAGGTCAGCCTCTTGTTCAGAAACTAACTGATACATCAATTCTTTATTTGTCTGAAGATTTTTCAATCTTACTTTTGACAAAATATATACAGTGTCGGAGTCAATATTAGAGACATCTAATACCCTACAATTGGTTAGTAGCGTTTCAAGCTTTGATATTTTAAGTTCTAATAAACCTTGTGCGTCTTTTGCCGCGTCATATTCGGCATTTTCACTAAGGTCTCCTTTTTCACGGGCTTCGGCTATTTGTTTCGCAATTTCAATGCGTTCATAAGACTTCATCTGGTCTAGCTCCTGCTTTAGCTTATCGTACCCCTCTTGGGTTAAATACGTAATCTCCATACTCTAATTTTTTAAAATCTTTTACAAAAAAATATACTATTTTTACAACAATAAACAAAGACGCAAACTTTGCGTCTTTGTAAGATATAATGACATGTAAACTGGCCTAATAAAAAGGTAGAACTAATTTCTCAATCCCTTTACCTTATTCACAATGCAAATATACAACCTTTTTTTTCAAAAGTCAAGAGAAACCTAAAAAGAATTTTTATAAATCTACCCTTGCTCCAAATGACAATGTACCTCCAAATGGATTAGAGGTACGGTAGCTTAAATCTAATCCAAAGATAGAATTACGGGTACTCATCTTAGAGAGTTTGAACGGCAACTGAACAGTAGCCCCTCCCGCAAATCCGGTATATGCAGAATACCTACTCACTACTAAGTCTCCAAAAATTCCTTTTTCGTACAAATAACTTGCTCTTAATGCAAGTATTTGCTTAAACTGATATTGGACACCTGCACCAAGCTGATTATAGTAGAAAGCGTTAGAGATAAATCCTCCGAGAAGCGTAATGGTATTGCTCTCTCCTGCGGCAATATCATAAGACCCGCCCATTGTCAGAAGAGATGGCAATTCAAACTTATCCGTTGGGATTGTAACCGCATTGTTGTACGGATTCGTTAGCTGAATGGGTGCGCGATATTCAAGTCCTTGTCCCGTAAATTTCATTGCAGGACCTACGTTCCTAAGGGTAACTCCTAATTTCAAGGCATCATTTTCTAATGCACGATATTGTACCCCAGCATCAAAACATCCTCCAAAAGCATTTACGTCTGGTGTTGCCTGACTAATGATGCGTACAGTAGCACCCACGTAAATATGGTCAGTAAACTTCTTCGCATAGGTAATCCCGATATTTGCCATTGAAGGAGAAAATGTCCCAATGTT
>CAUJFT010000007.1 GCA_963169475.1 Bacteroidota bacterium
TCTCCCAATTGTTGGGGTTGTCCGGTAAGTACGGGACCCGGAACCCCTTGATGAGTATTGAAACCTGTCATAAACCATGACAGTGTCCATGCAGCATTAGGATTGTAATGATAGTGTACTTGAAAACGCTGCGTAAAAAAACCAGCATTCTTGCGGATACCCCTCTCTCCATTTATCTGAAAAGGATAATTGTCTTTGGCACTCAATCCCTGATAGGCAACTTCTATCTGGTGTTTTTTATACTTGAACCCATGTTGAACGCCCCCCGTAATCTCCCCAAAACTCCCTGTCCCTACAAAAAAATATCGGCGGGTATCAACCCTTTCTGTCAAAAAATTAATATTTCCACCTCCGGGATTCTGCATTTGCCCAGCTCCCGACTGCTGAACCTCAATACCCGAAAGCCCTTCAAGATAAAATCCATTAAGGTCTATCACACTGCTTTGGGGCATTTGGTAAGGAATATCATTAATGC
Organism: Bacteroidota bacterium; assembly: GCA_963169475.1. Taxonomy (GTDB): domain Bacteria; phylum Bacteroidota; class Bacteroidia; order J057; family J057; genus JAAFHL01. The sequence continues at coordinate 476 of CAUJFT010000007.1, forward strand.
TTACCGTAGTCTGATTAGCAGCAAAACCACGAAAAGAAACCGTCTTAATCCCTCCGTGTCCGCCATAATTTCGGATATAAACCCCCGAAGCCTGCCGGAGTACGGCATCTGCGGAAACGCCCGTAACGCCAAACGTTCCGGTACTGTCCTTCAAAAAAAGCGTATGATGGCTTTCGGGATTATATCCCCCAAATACAGAATCGAGAATTACCTGCTCCGGAAGATTATAAACAGAGTCTGCTTGTGCAAGCAATGAAACCCTATTGATACCCAAACACATTAGAAATACGCCCGCTATGCGTAAAAAAGAACGACAATTGATTTCTGACTTTTTTGTTTTAAGCCACCTTATCTGATAATAGAAATACATAAGGGCGCAAAGATACATAGGATATTGATTTTCGACTAATTTTGAGGAGGGATAACCTTGTATCAAATAAAAACATTTACGGGAATTAAGATAATTCCGTAAATTTGTTGCGGAAAAAGTCAATGAAATGAAAAAAATACATATTTCCTCCTTTTTTTGTTCTATCATAGCCTCCATAGGACTACTATTCCCGCTAATGCGTATAGAATTAAGCACTAATATGCCTTTGGTTTCGGAGATATTAAGGGGTAAATCTCTTTCGCTCTATTTTCAAGATATAGGGGAGTATGCGTGGATTCTGCCGTTCATTTTTGGACTGACGTTGGTTTTTAATTTATTTTTGTTTTATAAACCCATTTCCAAGAGCGGGTGGGTGCTTTCCCTTATGGCTTTTTTAGGAATCACTACTCTTGGCGTTATTGTATGGATGGTACATAAACAATCCCAAGAGGAAGAGTTTATCAATCGTATATTAGCATTTGCTGCTAAATATTTTCATTTGGATATGTTAGGTATTTATGCAAAACTTTCGCCTGCCCCTGCAACCGGATTTTGGGTTATCCTTGGCGGGTTACTCGGAACGTTAGGCTGCGGAGCAGCAGAGGTTTGGGCAGAAGCAGAGCAGCCCAAAAATAAAACTGAATAGTAAGGTATTCTTTTCTCCTCAAATTCTCCCCTAAAAATTATCTGTAATCATAATCCCCTATGGCAAAGCTCAAATCTGTATATTACTGCCAAGAGTGCGGAACTCAATTTCCCAAATGGCAGGGGCAATGTAATGCTTGTAAGGCATGGAACGCTATTGTAGAAGAAGTCGTTGAAGCTGGAAGTGCTAAAAGTCATGGAGGCAGCGGTTCACTTACCACACGTTCAGAGCCTAAAACCTTAGATAAAATAGAATTAAATGCGGAGCATCGCCTCGTTACCCCCGATGATGAAATTAATCGTGTACTTGGAGGGGGGATTGTGGCAGGAGGGGTTGTTTTGCTTGGAGGAGAGCCGGGCATTGGAAAATCTACCTTGCTGCTTCAATTGGCACTACAACTTTCCCCCTTACGCGTGCTTTATGTATCCGGAGAGGAATCCGAACAACAAATCAAGATGAGGGCTTCTCGGATTCCCTTTTCAAATCCAAACTTATATATTGCTTCTGAAACCCAAATAGAACAAATACTTGCTTTTCAGAAAGATTTATCTCCTCATCTCATCATCATAGACTCCATTCAGACCATTTATAGTGATACCTTTGAATCTGCGCCCGGAAGCGTAACACAAGTTAGAGAAAGTACCGCCAAGATTATCCGAATCGCAAAGGACAAACATATTCCGGTTTTTCTAATTGGACACATTACCAAAGAAGGTACGATTGCAGGACCCAAGGTATTGGAACATATCGTAGATACAGTACTTACTTTTGAGGGCGACCGCCACAATAGCTACCGTGTGGTAAGGACCAATAAAAATAGGTTTGGCAGCACCATGGAAATCGGAATTTATGAAATGCGTTCAAACGGATTGAGAGAGGTCAAAAATCCTTCGGAAATATTTCTTACGTCTGGAAATGAAGCGTTTAGTGGGGTAGCAATTACTGCAACAATGGAAGGAATGCGCCCGCTACTGATAGAAGTGCAGGCGTTAGTTACGCCATTCATCTACGGAAATCCCCAACGGTCGGCTACAGGATTTGACCTAAGGCGATTAAATATGTTACTTGCCGTCATGGAAAAACGCTGTGGTTTCAAATTAGGTCAAAAAGATGTTTTTATTAACCTTGCCGGAGGTTTGAAGGTGGAAGACCCCGCCTTAGACCTTGCGCTTGTTTGTGCGATTGTTTCTTCTATGCACGATATAATCATTCCTCAAAGCACTGTTTTTGCTGCGGAAGTCGGACTTTCTGGTGAAATACGTCCTATCACACGAATTGAGCCGAGAATTGCGGAAGCCGAAAAGCTCGGGTTTCAAGAAATCTTCGTTGCCACCACCCAATTAAGTGATTTGAGTAAAAAATTTGACAAAATTCAAATCAAAGGAGTGGGAAGGCTTCAAGATGTGTTTCCCCTTGTGTTTCAAGGCTAAAAAAAGAAATTTTTCGGGTCAAAAGAGATTTTTTCCTATATTTGCGGGTAATTCGGGAAATAATTAAGAAATCCCCGATTTAAGGGTTAGTTAACCGATTTATATTCATCAATATGGCTTTTTTTGGATTTTTTGGAAAAAAAGAAAATAAAGAAAAATTAGAACAGGGATTAAATAAAACCAAAGTCGGTTTTTTTGACAAGCTGAAGTCTGCTGTACTCGGTAAAAGCACAGTAGATGACACAGTGCTAGATGATTTGGAAGAGGTACTTATCGCAGGAGATGTAGGGGTGCAGACAACGCTAAAAATTATTAAAAACATTCAGAGCCGCGTAGCAAAAGATAAATATGTTAGCACGAATGATTTGGACGGTATCTTGAAAGAAGAAGTAGCCGGACTAATGCTGCGCCATGCTGAAAGCGGGGAAATAGATTTTGAGGTTCCAGAGGTTACGTTGAACGGGAAAAAAGTCCCTTATGTTATCATGATTGTGGGGGTAAATGGAGTAGGTAAAACAACAACTATAGGAAAACTTGCCTATCAATTGAAAGAAAAAGGGTATTCTGTATTGCTTGGTGCTGCTGATACGTTTAGAGCCGCCGCCGTAGAGCAGCTTAAATTATGGGCTTCTCGCGTAGGCGTTCCGATTGTGGAGAAGGGTATGAATGCAGACCCTGCCGCCGTTGCTTTTGAAGCGGTGGCAGAGGGGGTAAAGCAAAATGTTGATGTAGTTATCATTGATACTGCCGGAAGGCTTCATACTAAGGTGAATTTGATGAATGAATTGAGCAAAATCAAAAGAAGTATGACCAAAGCCCTCGATAATGCTCCGCATGAGGTGATTCTTGTACTAGACGCTTCTACCGGGCAAAATGCCGTAGTGCAAGCTACTGAATTTACCAAAGCCACCCAAGTATCTGCCCTTGCCCTTACTAAATTAGATGGAACCGCTAAGGGGGGGGTCGTCATTGGAATTTCGGATTTATTTCAGATTCCCGTAAAGTATTTGGGAGTAGGGGAAGGCATAAATGACCTGCAGGTATTTGACCCTAATGTATTTGTAAATACTTTATTTGATAAATAATAAGCCAAAAAATGTGTAGCCGAAAGTGGGTTATTTTGATTATTTTGGTTATGTTTGCGGCTGTTGCTTGTCGCCCGACTCCACGCGGAGACAAAGATAATACAAATAAGGAAGAAAAAAACGCAGAACGTGGGGTTGATGGACAAGGAGGTAGTGAAAAAACAAGTTCAAGTCCAGAGGTATCCTCAAAAAAAATAACAGGAGAGGAGACAAATTCCGATATACAACTTACTTATGCAGAGGAGCAAGCCGCAGAGTTTGACGAGTTAAACCGGTCATCAAGAGTTCTGTGTTGGGTAGGAGGACTGATTATTAAACAATATCCAGGAGATAAAATGCCCCAGATAGCAACCTTGCCCGAAGGAGAAGAGGTAGAGTATCTCTATCAACGAACCGCCCGTAAATCTGAATATACATTCAAAGGTCAGAAATTCAAGGACTCCTGGTATCTGATTCGAACTGCCTCCGGAGTAATCGGTTGGGTACACGGAGGAGGAATTCGGTTTATACCCGAACCACAAGAGTTTGTAGTCAGAAATGATAGTAAAGCTACTCAAAGGACAGGAGAAGACGTAGCCGAAGACCCTTCCCTTGCACAGCAAACCAATGATTGGGTATTTGTACCCGGCAAAAGAGTGGGTTCTATCCATCGAAAAGTAACAGAAAATCAATTAGTAAAGCTATTTGGATTTGACCAAGTTAAAAGAGGGGAGATAACTACTACGGGTAGTAAAAAAGAACCTTGTACTTATGTTTACAAAGATACTCCTGATGAAATCGCCATTACATGGAAGGATTCGCCAAGAACTCAAATAAAGGCGGTCTATATTAATAAGAACGGAGGGAAATGGCATTCTGCGGAAGGAATTAAAAATGGAATATCCCTCCAAGACTTAGCTAAACTTAACGAAAATCCATTATCTTTTTATGGGTTTGACTGGGATTATAGCGGAACAGTAGGGTCATGGAAAAAAGGGCGTATGGAGAAGTTCACAAAATATTTCTACGTAGTACTACACTACAACCCCGAAAAATCATCTAAAGAGTATTTAAATCAAATGAAAGGAAATAAGGTATTAACCTCCTCTATGGAATCCGCCAGAGGGGTAGATATATTCGTGAAGCGAATCGTTGTGTACCTAGATTAAAATCCGAATAACGATAGAGACTCTTCTCCTCGCGTCTTATTCAGACAATATAAGTATTTCATTTAAGCCATAAAAATAACCGAATAGACGTAAAAAATAACACATTAGGATGTTTTATTTGTGCATAAAAAAAAAACAGACTAATTTAGAGACGTTTTTTTGACACTATTATATTAACCAGAAAGCTACTTTCGTTTTCTTAATAAATTGTAAAGATTATGCCAAGACGAATTCTTACCACTTTATTTTTTCTTTGCCTCTTTTCACTCTCGGAAGCCTCTCACTTCATGGGGGTGGATATGAGTTTTGAATGTTTGACCTCTTGTACCTATCGTATTTATAACTATACTTATTACGATTGTACGGGGGCTGCTACCCCTCTTCCTCCGAATACTCCCCCTGCGCCGAGTATCTCTTTTGCTAGCTCACCCGGAGGGTGCGCACCCGCCCAACCTACAGCTATTGGGGGCTGGACCTTTATCTCTTATGAGGAAGTAACACCCGTCTGCCCCACCGCTAATACCGGGTGTACAGTGCCAGGCTCTCCCATAAACGGAGTGTTAGGGGCGGGATATTATATTGACTATGATTTCTGTAACTCTAACTGTAGTTCATACACAATATCATGGAGTAACTGCTGCCGTAACTACGCGATTACTTCCGGAGCGCAAGGGAATAGTATCTATGCTGGCTCAACAGTGATAGACCTTACGATTTCTCCCTGCAATAGTTCTCCCGTATTCCAAAACCCTCCTATTCCTTACATCTGTGCAGGACAGCCCTTTACCTTTAATCAGGGTGCTTACGATGCAGATGGAGACTCCTTGGTTTATTCGCTCGGACCTTGTTATCAGAGTGCCACTCAACAAGTAACCTATAACGCGGGTTACTCCCCTACCGCACCGCTCGGACCAGGGTGGCAGGTAACGATTAATCAAAGTACGGGGGACGTAACCTTTACCCCAAACCCAACGGGACCAGTAGTAGTAGGAGTGCTTTGTGTATATGTAACCGAATTTAGAAACGGGGTTCAAATCGGGCAAATCAGCAGAGATATGCAAATCACGGTAATTAGCTGCCAATTAAATCAACCCCAAACAACAGGTATCATAAACTACAACGTAAACGGTATTGGAGGACAGCCCTTGTCTTTCAGCACTGCCGAAGCATGTGCCGGTGTCCCGGTTTGCTTTGACATTGGAGTATTGCCTCAGTTCAATGCAAGTACAAATGCCAACACTGTTTATACTGTATATTGGAATCATGGAATTGCCAATGGTGTTTTTTATGACCTAAATAATCCTGCGGTTCAAGATACGATTATTGGAGATAGTGTTACTGCTCATGTTTGCTTTACTCCTCCAACTCCGGGTATCTATTCGTTCCTAATGACAGTTTCAGACGATAATTGCCCAATACAAGGGTTCAATCAGTTTACGGTACAGATATTTGTATATAATAATACCGCTAACGCTAATGCTACTGCCGTCTATGTGAATTGTAATGAGGTAGAATTTACGGCTTTCCCTGACCCTAACTCTACCGGTCCCTTTAATTTTACTTGGTTAGGTACGGGAAATCTGAATAATACAACAGACTCTACTTTTACCCACATCTACCCCGCACCAGGACTACAATCTTGGCAGTGTACAATTGTGGATACTTTTGGTTGCGTTTCAGTAATTGATGGTTCGATTAATCTTCCTAATGGTGCCATTGCAGATGCCGGTCCTGATTTTGCGATATGCTCCGGATTTAGTAATGTAGTAGGAGTCGCGCCTATTGCTGGTCAAACTTATAGTTGGACACCCGGTACGGGATTGTCTTCTACTACCACCGCAAACCCCTCTGTCTCTATGACAAATAATACCGGCGCGCCTATTCAGGTTAATTATACCTTGGAGGCAATTGCTGCCCAATGTACAACGTATGACTTTGTTACCGTTACGATTCTTCCGTCCCCTGCTGTCTTGATTAATCCAGCCAATCCGGTAATTTGCTTAGGAGACTCTACATGGTTGGTGGCTTCTGGAGGAACTACGTATTTGTGGAATAATGGTAGTTCTAATGACTCCATCTTGGTTGCGCCTTCATTTAATTCTACTTATTCTGTTACCAGCTTTACGAATGGCTGTGCAAGTCCCCCCGTAGATGTAACGGTTCAAGTAACGCCGGGTCCTGTAGGGAATATCTCTGGAACATTGAGCGTTTGTCAAGGGGCTTCTACTACACTTACCGCAAATGGAGGAACTTCTTATGCTTGGTATAATGGAAATAATACGGGGTCGATTACTTTAAACCCCGTGAATGCGAATGTACCAGTTTGGATGATACCCAGCGTAGGCTTGTGTAAAGGAGATACTATTTTTGCCGAAGTTGTAGCAAATCCTAATCCAATTGCGGCCTTTACCAGCTCCCTTGCTTGTGCAGGTACTCCTACAATCTTTACGGATTTGTCTAATATTAGTGCAGGCAATATCATTGGCTGGAATTGGAACTTTGGAGATGCCGGCTCTTTGACTAATATTTCTGCCAACCAATCCCCCACCCATACTTATTTGCAAAATGGTACTTTTAATACTACCTTGACAGTAGTTTCAGAAAATGGGTGTAATCATACCGTAACTCTTCCCGTAAATGTGGCCGCAATTCCAAATGTGGACTTCACTTTCGCCAATGTTTGCGAAGGGTATACTCCTAGCTTTATAAATCAAACCACGATTGCGGCAGGGAGTAATGTCGTTTCCTATGTATGGGATTATGGCGATGGAAATATGCCAGATACAGTAGTCAATAATGCTCCCATTTCTCATAGCTATGCTACTTATGGATTTTATAATGTAACACTTTCCGCCATCTCTGATAATGGGTGTTTAGGAAGTTTTACAAAAACGGTGTTTATTCATCCTAAACCCGATGCTTCATTCCTTGCTCCTTCAGAGTGCCTCGTAGATGCGATGCAGTTTGTAAATACTTCTACGGTGGAGGGTAATTTAGATAATATCACGACCTATTCTTGGAGTTTTGGCGACCCCGGAAGTGGAGCGGCTAATTTCTCCAATCTGGAAAACCCTTCTCATTTCTTTTCCTCTCCCGGTCAGCACTCCGTAACACTAATGATAGAAACCAATAACGGCTGTCGCGATACGGTTGTACTTCCCGTTAC
>CAUJFT010000008.1 GCA_963169475.1 Bacteroidota bacterium
GCTACTGATTGGCTAAACGTAGTGTGCAAACGTCTGGTTTTGAGATTAATTAACTTAGGTAAAGCATCTACATAAGTAGATTTTAATTTTCTTAGTCCCCTATAAGTGAGGATTATACCCGGTAGTTCGTGCGTAACAGCAAGTTCTGTTAGTACAGATTCATCGGTTGAATATTGTCCTGTCTTAGTCTTTTTACCTTTTCCAAGTTTTAGCTCATCAAACAAAATTACTCCAAGTTGAGCGGGGGAGTCAATATTAAAATCTCGTCCCGTTAGGAGATAAATATCTCGTTTCAGCGTCTGTAATTTTTTGTCTAATTCAACGGAATACTCCTCTAACGCCCTTTTGTCAATTCGGATTCCGGTATATTCCATTTCTGCCAGCACGGGCATGACCGGCATTTCAATCTCCTCGAACACCCTATTCCCAGCAACTTTATCTTTTAAAAACTCATACAATTGGAGAGTAATATCGGCATCCTCTGCTGCATAATCCTTTAAGGTATTTCTATCTACTTCACGAAGTGGCGTTTTCCCGTTGTTTGTTAGGTCTTTAAAAGAAATAGGGGTGTAATTTAGGAGCGTACGCGCCATGTCGTCCATTCCATGTTTTCCCTCCGGCTTCCAGATATAATGGGCAAGCATAGTATCAAACATCTTACCCCGCGTTTCAATCTGGTAATTTCGGAGAACCTGCATATCGTATTTAATGTTTTGCCCGATTTTAAGAATATCTTCCGCCTCCAATAATTCTTGGAACCCAGACTTTTGAGCAAACGTTCTTGCTTCATTTTCATTATCAAAATAAACAAACCATGCTTCACCAGCCTTCAATGCAAAAGAGAACCCAATTAGTTCTGCCAATCTTTCATCTAAAGAGGTCGTTTCTGTGTCGAAACAAAAATATCCTTGCATTTTAATAGCCTCAATTAGTTTTGGGATTTCCGAAGAGTCCGGCAGGAGCAGATGATAATGAGCATTTGCAGTATGAATATCTGCATATCCGTATGGAATTTCAACTACGGGCGGTAGGTCTTGCGTTTCCTCTATTTTTGTAGCGGGTGTCTGTTTTGAATTTGCCCCTACCGGATTCCCGAATAAATCTGTTTGAACTGCGGGACCCATAGGATTAAAGCGACTGTTTAGCAGCCTTTGTCCGATAGTTTTAAACTCTAATTCTCCCAAGAGGGCAAGCAAGCCCTCCATATCCGTTCCCCCAATTTTTAGGTCTTCGGCTTGGTAAGGAATCGGGACATCACATTTTATGGTAGCTAAATATTTACAAAGTTTGCCTTGTTCTGCAAATTCAATCAAGCTTTCCTTTACGTTTTTTTTAGTAATCTTATCGGTATTTTCAAGAATATTCTCTAAGGAGCCAAACGCTTGAAGTAAAGAAATAGCCGTTTTTTCTCCAATCTTAGGCACTCCGGGAATATTGTCCGAGGAATCCCCTACCAACCCTAAATAATCTGCAATCTGCTCTGGAGGAAGACCGTATTTTTCGATAACCTTTTCTCTATCCAATATATCAAATTGAGTCTCTGTTTTGCTTGGAGGGCGATACAGAAATACATTATTCTTTACTAATTGTGCGTAATCCTTGTCAGGCGTTACCATATAGATATCAAATTCTGATTCGGGCAATTGAGCAGTCAAAGTACCAATAATATCATCTGCTTCGAATCCGTCCATTTTCAAGGCAGGGATATTCAGCACTTTGAGTAACTTGTAAACGTAGGGAATGGCTATGATTAAATCCTCTGGTGTCTCATCGCGCTGCGCCTTGTATGCTTCAAACTCAATGTGTCTGAAAGTAGGAGCGGAGGTATCTAATGCCACGCCAATATGAGAAGGGTTCTCTTTGCTTAGGATTTCTAATAGGTAGTTTGTAAACCCAAATACAGCAGAGGTATTCATTCCGGTTTTGGTTCGGCGCGGGTTTTTGATAAATGCAAAATGCGACCTATACAGCAACGCCATTGCATCTAATAGAAAAAGTTTATGCTTGCCCATTAAGGAGAAGTTTTGAGTTTTTGTAAGAAAGAGAACGGCAACCAAATATTGCGTACCTGATTACAAAGTTAAGGATAAAAACCGGAAGTTTAAAAAAACATTACAAGGAATTTGTTTGGAATAAAAGCGCGAAGGCGTATAGGCTATCAAAGCAAGCATCTGCCCATTTTTCTTTTTCTTCTAAGCATAATGTTTTTTCTGTGGCAATATAGGCTGTCTTCATTCCACATTTTTTCCCAAATTCCATGTCGCTTATAGTATCCCCAACCATTATGGAAGAAGAAAAATCAAGTTGAGGAAAGTCCCTCACTGCCATAAATGCCATTCCTGTCCGAGGTTTACGACAAGCGCACTCCTCCTTTTTTAAATGCGTACAATAATATACTTTGTCAATACGCCCTCCGTATTCATGGATTTCTAAAAGGAAAAAATCTGTAAGCAACAGGAGGTCTTCTGTCGTAAACAATCCTTTTCCAACTCCTTGTTGATTACTTGTAATAACGATAACCTCAAAATGGACCGCAAGTATAGATAATGCTTCTTTTGCTTTGGGTAGCCATTCCCATTGGGCAAACGACCTTACATAATCATCGGGGATTCTACGATTAAGTACCCCATCTCTATCCAGAAATAAATATTTTAGATTGTGAAAATCCATAAAGGTTTTATGAAAAAATAACTCTTTTTTGTTGATAGTTATCGAATGATGAGAGAGTCAAAAAAAATAGTGGGGGAATAGGGTAAAATATTTTCGCAAGGATTGGCGACCATCATCTGAACCTGAAAATTTCCATACATAAAAACCCGATAATGGTAGCACATTCCCGCTTTCTTGCTGGAAGTAGTAGCTTCGATTACCGGAGTATCGTCCCGATAAATGATACTCTCCTTAATCACTTCTGTTTCAGATGCCAAAAGAAATGTTTCGAGGGTAGTTTTGGCGAGTTCTAGCGGGTCAATTTTTCCCAATGGGTTATGATGGAGCGTATAGTTTAGGATATAAACAGATTCAGAAACCGTATCTTTTGCGGAGATATAGTAAATGGTTGCCTTGGTGCGCGTTTCTTTTTTTGTCTGAAAGGGAAATGGAAAATCAATCAAAAAATCTGTATCCTTTTCATTATTTTCGTAATGATAGATTAATGGAGTTATTACCGGCTTTTTCTTTTGGGCCTGTAATCCCATTGTACAGCATAAAGCCAATAAAAATACCAATATCTCACGTAAATACATAAAAATCTATTTTTTTACACAAAGATATATATAATCGGGATTTTTTTGCGTTACCAGCTTGAAAAAGATGCCTTTTTTTCTCCATTGAGATACAGGAAATTTTTTGTAACTTTGCAGTAAAAATTTGTAAAAGAAATAAAAATTATCGAATATGAGATTTCAGGTTTGGGTGCTTATTGGGTTGATGTGCATAAATTATGTTGCCGTTCAAGCACAAGAACTATACTGTATGGTAAATGTTGATGCGACCCAGATTAGCGGAGACAAACAGCCTATTCAGCAGATGAAAGATGCTTTCACACGATTTCTTAACACAACCAAATGGACAAATGACCAATTTATGCCCGAAGAAAGGATAAAGTGCTATTTAAACATAAGTATTACTGCGCGAGAAGATAATCGCTACACCGCTTTTGCTAATATTCGCGTAGTCAGACCGGTCTTTAATAGTACTTATGAGACCGTTTTATGTAATTTGTCAGACAAAAATTTTGATTTTAGCTATATGCCTTTTCAAGAACTCCAATATACGGACGGCACTTATGTAGATAACATTACGGCATTATTGAGTTTCTATGCGTATATTATTTTGGGGTTTGACTATGATAGCTTTTCTCAAAACGGAGGACAGCCCTATTTTCTAAAAGCCCAAGAAATCGTAAATTTATCCAGCAGTAGCCCAGAAACGGGGTGGACGCTTAGGAGTAGTTCCAATCCGACAAGTACTCGCTTCGCACTTGCAGATAACTACGTAAATGGCTCTTACAAAGTAATGCACACAGTAGCCTACAAATACCACCGCCTTGGATTAGACAAAATGGAAACCGACCCTGTAAATGGACGTAAGGCAATTCTTGAAGCCATTTCGGACGTAAAAGTACTCAACTCCTCTACTCCTTTACTCCGATGCGTAAGAGTGTTTTTAGATGCCAAAAGCCCAGAATTTGTGTCTATATTTAAAAAAGCTCTTCCCAACCAGAAAAACGACTTCTTGTCGGTCATGCAAAGCCTTGACCCCATGGATATGAGTAAGTATAATGAGATTATGAAATAAAGGAGGTGCTAAATTATAAAATACCGCTCCTGCCCTATAAAAAGGGAGGAGCGGTATTTCTTGCTTTATTAAAGCCGGATAATCCGCATTTCTACACGGCGATTTTGCTCCCTCCCAGCTTCTGTACTATTAGAGGCAATCGGGCGGTCGGGTCCGTATCCGAAAGTCATAATCCGTCCGGTATCTATTCCTTTCGCTAGAATATAGTCCTTACAACTTTTAACCCTTTTGTAGGATAATGAGCGATTTGTATTTGCATCGCCATCTGAAGATGTATGCCCGGATAACTCAATTTCAGCAGAGGGATTACTCTTAAGAAAATCTGCAATTTTATCTAACTCTTTTTTACTTTCAGCCCTGAGGCTCGCACTTCCTTGGTCAAATAGGATATTATTCATGACTAAGGATTGTCCTGCGGAAAGTGTTTTCCCGTCAAAAACTACCGTTTTACTCCCTTTTTCAAGATAAATATAGACGGTCTCTCCCTCGTCTCCTTCCGCTACATCTGCGGCTCCTACTCCTTCTGTATATCCGACTGCGGTAGCCGTAAGTATCTCAAGCCCGGCAGGTAACCCTACGAATGAAAAGCTCCCATCTGCACTAGTTTTTACGGTACTCTTTTCTGAACTTTGAACTATAGCTCCGGCAATAGGAGTGTCTGTGTCTTTTTCTACCACAAAACCCCTTACATTTCCTCTACAAACGCCAGAAGGTTTACGATTGATTATCAGTTTTGCAAAATCAAAGGCAAATCCATCTCCCGCCGAATTAACCTTGTCATCAATCAGGATAGAAAGTTTACTTCCTTGTAGGTCAGCATAAAATTCTTCCGGAAGCTCAATCGTAATAAGTTTACCCACAGGTCCCGTCTGATTTACAGCATTTAAGAGCTTTTCTCCCTCAACCAATCTTCTACCATTCACCATCATCTGAAATTGAGAACAAAAAAGAGGTGCCTGAAAATCATCAATAAATAATTGTAAATAAGCATTTTTAACGGCAACCCCCTTTGCACTTTCCAATGGAATAACCAAAGGAGCAATCTTTGTGAAAGGTTTGCCATATTGGTCGGAATATCCATCTATTCCACAAATTCCTTCGCCCCCATTATACCCGGAAGGAATCAAAATTCTGTCTGTCCCTTGTGCGTCCTCCTCCAATGCGTCCCACGGAAAGTGGTGAGCGGTTGTTGTTCTGCCACAGAAGGGATTAAACCCTTCTTCAAAACCAAATCCCAGATTATCAATATCTCCCACCCGAATCATAATGTCTGCTTCGGGGGTTCCTCTCAACGTTTCAAACTGTTTAGCCCAGCTCCCGTCATTTGTAGTGGCTGTTTGCGCAAAAGCCCTCGTCAATACGAAGGCTAAACCGATACACAAAAACAATAAATTTTTCATACTTCTTTTATAATGAAAGTTATTTCCTTACTTTAATGAGCTAAATATAGAGAAGTAACCCACTTTTTAGAAAAAAGTTTTTATTTCGCCTCTATATTGTCCGTTATCGGTTTGTTTATCAGAGACTTCCGACATTGGTCGTGAGTAAGGCGGTTTGTTTCGGGCGGGAGAGAAAAGTAATGAGAGTATCAACAATAGGCGGGGTGGTCTTCCTTGTCATATCAAGCGATAGCATTGATTACTTGATGCCATATTCTCATTGTTTTAGGGTAAACCATAAAAAAATATATTGG
>CAUJFT010000009.1 GCA_963169475.1 Bacteroidota bacterium
GGGAAAAGCCCCGTAGCGATATTATATCCAAGTACACAAACGGGAGACCCTGCTTCCATTTCTATCTCCGAGAAATAACGCCCATATTTAAATTTTTTTCCTGTAAGAAGTGCGAAATCTTGTGTTACTCCCGATACCTCTACGTTTTCAATGCTTCGCCCATCTGCCTTCACGGTTTTTCCCCTTGCCGAAACTTCATACGAAACACCAGAGACCGATTTTAAGTTATTTTTTAGCCTCATAAAATCAGAATAAGAAACCTTAGGGCGGTTAAAATACTTAAACCAATCCTCTGAATTATCTTTCCAAGGCCAATTATGAACAAATAAGGCGGTATTTCCCAAGGCAGAGAGATTTTCAGAAAGGGAATATTTCATGGAATTTACCATCGTAAGAATTGCAGAAATAGCAAAAATACCGGTGGCAACCCCTATCATTGTAAGAAACGTCCGTACTTTGTTACCCAACAAAGCATTAACAGACATTGAAAAACCTTCATACAGAAACGAGAATATTCTCACGATATTTTTTTCTTACAATTTTTTAAAAAGTTAGTTGAACCTATGCTCTTTTTATTACAAGGTATTCGTCAATAGAAAAAAAATAACTCGTTGATAGGCGGGATATTCAGAACTTTCTTGTCAGGAAAACACTCAATTTCAAAAAATAGATTAAGATTTTGAACGATAACTATGCACAAAAAAAATAAATACAACAAGTACTATGAGAAGTGTTACAGAGACTCCTATCATTAAAGCATCAGCATTAGAAGAGATTTGTAGCCCTAATCCTTTCCCAAATTGTAATTTAAGTTCATCTATGTGAGTATCAGTATTTCCCATGCAGCAATCTGTAGAATATTTCCCTTTTTTCTTCATGACATGAACTACGTACTTCTCCCCGATATTGAAGCGCGACCCACATTGATGACTAAAAGGAGTAGAAACGTAAATCACCTTATTAAGTGCTTGCTTCCAAGCATCTTCAACCACAAACGTAAATTTTTTGCCTCCAGCAATCCAATTATCTGCCTCTTCAGTAGCAATTCCAATAAAGACCACATCTGCCTTTTCAAAGTATTCTTGAGCAGAGAGAGAATCTTTACAACATTCACAAGCATAAACGGAGGTACTTGCTACCATCAATCCGATAAACAAAATCAGTCCGATTCTCATCGTAAATTTTATCGAATAAGATGATATATGAAACCCAAGTTTATACATACCATGTCCTTGTGGGTTTATTTTGGAGAATTGCCTCAATATTAGTTATTATCTCCTCTGTGAGTAAGGGTAATACTGACAGGCTATTCAAGTTTTCTTTTAACTGTGAGACGTTAGAGGCTCCGAGAATTACTGTGCTTACATTCGGATTTTTTAGACACCATGCAATAGCGAGTTGAGGCATTGTTACTCCTATTTCTAAAGCTAGGGCAGAAAGTTGTCTTACTTTGTCTAACCGGTCTTCGAGCAATACGCTGTCGCGAAGCCATTCTAATCCCTCCATTGCTAGGCGGCTATTGGCGGGAACTTTCCCCTCGTTATACTTTCCGGAAAGTAGCCCGGAGGCAAGCGGAGACCATATAGTTGTACCCATTCCGTAATGGTATGGGCGCAGATAATCTAATTCAACGGCATTACGTGTAAACATATTATAATGTGGTTGCTCCATTGCGGGTGGGGTCATATTTAGCAGACGGGCGTGCATATTAGCTTCCATAATTTCAGCACCGTTCCACTCTGACGTACCCCAATATAAGATTTTTCCTTGCTGTATCAACGTTTCCATCGCCCTCACGGTTTCTTCGATTGGGGTGCGTTGGTCATAGCGATGACAGAAGAACATATCTAAATAATCCAATTGGAAACGGCGAAGCGCGCCCTCACAGGCTTCAATAATATGCTTACGCATTAATCCGGTTTGATTGGGTTTATCCCCTCCCCAGAAAACTTTGCTAGAAACTAAGTACGTACTTCTGTCCCAATTCATTTTCTTAAGGATTCGTCCCATTACGAGTTCTGACTGACCGCGCGAATAGATTTCGGCATTGTCAAAAAAATTTACCCCGCTTTCATAAGCTGTTTGCATCAATGTTTCTGCCACCTCTTCATTTACTTGTTTTCCAAAGGTGAGCCAAGAACCCAACGAAAGCGCGCTTACCCAAAGCCCTGATTTGCCTAATTTTCTGTACTCCACAGATATATTTTATGTTATTATGTCAAGAAGAATAAAGTTTACCCATTAAAAATCAATCATAGATAGAAACTAATCCTTGATTTCCATTATCTCAAGATTATGATTGGTGTAAATACAAATATCGGCGGCAATCCCTAATCCTTCCGCTACCATTTCTCTTGCAGAAAGATGAGAGGCGTGTTTTTTCAGTGCAAGTGCGGCAGCTCTTGCAAACATTGAACCACTACCAATGGCAAATACCCCATCTTCAATATCCATAACATCACCGGAACCGGAGATAATAAGTGCCTCTTCGGAGTTCATCACTATTAGCATAGACTCTAATCGTCTAAGGTAACGGTCGGTTCGCCAGTCTTTTGCCAACTCAATTGCTGACCTTCGGAGGTTTCCTCTATACATATTGAGTTTATCTTCAAATCTTTCAAGCAGAGTGAAGGCATCGGAAGTAGAGCCGGCAAACCCGGCGAGTACTTTTCCATCGGCAATCTTTCTGATTTTTTTGACATTACTTTTCATTACGGTATTTCCTAATGTGGCTTGCCCATCAGCACCCAGCGCAACTTGTCCATTATGAATGATTCCCAGAACCGTAGTAGAATGAATTTTATTACTCATTATTCTTAGTTTAAATATCAATATCCTATCCTATAACCGAAAAACAAAGTATTCGGTTAGGCATACTTGCTATTAGATTTATCAAGGGGATATTTTTATTGATTAAACGTTTCTAATATGCTAAAAACTAAAAGCCTACTGATACTCCTGCTTGTGCATTTACGCCCTTTCCGATTCCTCCCATAATACCCAAGAGATTCTCGGATTGAACATAAAGATTATAGACGTTACTTTTGCTATGAATTTCTGCCAAGGCAAATGCTCCTAATCCGTAGGTCTCTGTTCCTCCTCCAAAAGCATTTACCCCAAAAGTTATTACTTTTTTGAGTTTGTACTGATACCCAACACTTAACATAGGAAGCGAATATGTATAGGCTTCTGCGGTAAATCCGTAGTGTAAGCCCGCTGAAATCCGACTTCTTTCATTCAAGTCATAGATAGCATTTAGATGTATCGTAGTTGGCAGCGAACTTACGCGTGTCTTAGTTACCGTATCGGGAAATACTTCTTTCCTGATACTATCTATGGTATTGGAAATAAAAGCAGAATCTTGGTCTATGAGGGAGATGAGGTCAAAGCCCGAATATTTAACCGAAATATTTCCATTTAGGCTTTCTCCCTTATTAATCATAAATCCTGCATTTAGGATACTTGCCGAGAGCAATAGTTTGTCCTTAACGGGAATCGTAATACCGAAGTCTGCTCCGATTCCTCCTCCGGTAAGTCCTCCGTTCTTAGGGGTACGAAAAAAAGCGTAATCGGCATCAAGAGTAATTTCTTCTCCATCATTAGCAGTAAATGTGCTAATCTGATTCAGGTCTAAAAAATGATTCTGGAATCCGGCGATTCCTTTAACCCTAAATCCCCAATTGAGTGGATTTACTTTTCCAGAAATTCCCCATCCGAGCTCTGCCCATGTTCTACTTCTAAAAAAAACATTTTTATCAGCAATAGTCTGATTTTCATAATGGGCATTTCCCTTAAAAATGAGTCCGAGTAGGTCTTTATTATTCACGCCGGCGGCTGCGCCCAAATGATACCCGCCATATATACCGTGAATTAACGCCCCTGAACGAAAATTAACGGATAAAAGGTAATCTGTACCATATTGAAAGCGGTTTCTTTTACCCATTTGACCCAGCATCTTGTCTTTATTTTCCGTTGTCAGATAATTGCCTCCTTGTAATAGGGGAGCAAGGCTAAAAGCATTACTACCAGCATAGCCGATGCCATCAATCCCAACCTGATAATCCACAGAATCCGAAACAGATTGAAGATAAGCCGGCTGATTCCACTGACTGTGGATAAGTTGGGGGAGGCTTCCAAGATGTATTCCGTTTTGTCCGATGACATTTCCACAAAACGTAATACCAATTAAAAGGAGGAGTAAATTGTATTTCATTGTAATGATGTAAATATTTTTGAAAAGAGATAATACCCAAAAGCACAAACTCATCAGGGATCCAATAATACCTGATTTTTTAGAAGTAGAAGGAATGATAATGGTCTTTTCTCTCAAAACTGTAAAAAACATCTTTTTTTATTTTTCCCGTTGTTAGATAAAACAGAGTTGCGTAAAAGTTGATTTTACGCAACTCTATTTAGTATTACACCCCAAATTTATAGGTGAAATTCGCGATGAGTTTTGCCTTAATTTTATAAGTAGAATATAGTTTTACATTTTGATTCAAAGGTTTGGTATCCAATCGGTAGCGGATTCCAAGCTTACGTGCTTTTTGGAGTATATCCTGAATTTCTGCCGATTCAAACGTTTGAGTATAGATGGATTCCGTTGGGTTTGTTACGTAGCCGTTTGCATCGGGGATTCCGGCTTGAAGCACAAAGGCATTTGCTAATGTTTTGACTATATTTCCTGCTTCGTCATAAAATACCGCATCTGCGGTGGCTTGTACCGGAAACTGGTTTTTAAGTTTTAATTTTAGTGTAGCCTTCTCTACTTTTTCGATGTCCTGCGGCTTCACATTGGCACTAAAATCTACCTTTACAGTATCCTTCATTACTAAATTTTCAAATAAGCCGTGTAAGGGAACTTCAAAGTCCATAAAAGCCGAAATGCTACTTGTGTCTGTCGCAAAGTTATTTCTCACGCCAGGCGAGCCGCTATAATTGGCAACTACCTTTACGTTATACTTGATTTCATTAGGCATCAAGCCGATAATATCTGGCAGATTACTATTATTCTTATTCAAAGAAAATACACTGCTTGTCGTTTGTCCTACATTGGGAAGCCGGGGTCCATTGAGGTATTGAGGGGTATTTACCAAATCTGTATTAAGGAATAGAGACTGTCCATTTTGAGTATTATTGAAACGGATATTCTTCATTTCGATTTTGGCATCTGCTCCTATAGAGTTTAGCATTACTACGTCTAATTTAGGGTCTGTAAAGAAGACCTTATCTACTTTAAACTTATCACTAAAAAGCTCCATCGCTTTTGTTCCGGAGAAAACGACTGTATCTTTCCCAATGTAGCCCTCAATGTAATTGGGAATCATGTCAATCAACCCAAAATAGAGATACACACTATCGGATTGGTCAAACTCTACCACTTCCCCCGAAGAAAGTAAATCAATTTTTATTCGTTCGATATAGGCATTGAAGCCTTTCTGCCCTTGGGTAAGGTCTATCATTACATTTTCAAGGGTTCGTTCAAATTGTTTGTAGCTATAACCGCTTGGGGGAGCAGGCGGGATTTTGTCCTGAATCCCGGGTACTTGCCCGTTTGCATCAATGGCGGAGGCAAATTGATAGAGAAACTGTATCGTATCATGGATAGAACTATAAGCGTCCACCTTAATCTTACCTGTTTTTAGCCCAATTTTTGTAATCTCTATTCCTCCCCCGAATTTATAATCTACTTCTCTAAGGCTATCAATAACAGTCTGATTAGGGAAAGAAGCAATGGCTTTTTTTGCCTTCATCTTTACGGCTACAATGGCAATCCTAAGATAATCATTGGTATCAATGATAGCCTGCCCTTGGTCAATATCTAAGTTTAACATGTTGGCTTCCATCGCACTTTCTACTGTATCGCCAGCCATATCGTACAACCGAGTTCTGGACTGATTTACAGGGATTTGGGCAAAAGTATCGCGGATAAGTTCATTGCCAAGATTTTGATTTTTTATCTGGAACACGACATTAGAAAGCCCCATTGGGAGACGGTTAGTGATGGTCAAGCTCAAATGTCCCGATTCAATTTCGGCATATTCAAAAAACTGACTTGCATCTACTGTATAGGGCGGTGCTGTAATCCCTGCAAAAGGTAGGATGATTTGGCTTTGCCCTTGGGAGTTATAGATAGATTGAGCAAAAAGTCCGGTCGTGCCACCTTGAGCCATTAGCTGCCGGAGCATAAATCCAAGCGTTATTTTTTGGGAAATCGTATCGGAAGTTATTTCAAGCGTTCCCAATGAAATAGCCTGCTTTAAATTAGTGTCTGGTATTTCGATAAAATCCGAAGGGGTAACACTAAAAACAGTATCTCTAAAAATGATGTTTAGGAGATTATTATCCCCATTTTGGATGTACCCAGAGTCCGACATCACGTCAAAAATTCCCACTTCACTCTCTGCAATAGGTGCGACCAAGTCAGCGTCCCAATTTAATCCTTTACGCGGGTCAAATTTACACCCATAAAGGGCTAACACTACCACAGAGAAAAGAATAAACCATTTAATACGGGCAGTTGTCATTTGTTTTAGTAATTATGAAAAATTAACGCTCAAAGTTATACTTTTTTTTAATTCAAACGTTATTTTTTGCAATTTGGCAGTCTGTTTTTTTTGTTCTATCTATGTAA
>CAUJFT010000010.1 GCA_963169475.1 Bacteroidota bacterium
ATTTTTTTTTATAACTATACTAAAATTTTTTGGGTATCGCGGCGCAAAGGGATTAAAATTCTGCAAAGCCTCTTTATTCGTGTCTAAGAGATTCTATAGGATCTACGCGTGCTGCTTTCCATGCGGGATAAATTCCGGAGACAATCCCTACGATGAAGCAAAGAAAAAGTCCCAAGACCATCCAATTCCATGGTATTACAAAGATGGACTTCATAATGAGTGTGCTTACAATATTACCGGCTGCAATTCCAAGAAAAATCCCAATTACTCCACCAATTTGGCAAATTAAGACGGCTTCTGTCAAGAATTGTAGGAGGATATTAAATTGGGTTGCTCCTAATGCTTTACGGATACCTATTTCTTTTGTTCTATCTGTAACAGAGACAAGCATTACATTTAAAAGCGCGATAGAAGCTCCAAATAGGGTAATAATTGCGATGAGGGTAGCAGAAAGGGTTAAAATTTTGAGGTTACTCATTAGTTCTTCTACAAATTGGTCGCTTTTTACTACCTCAAAGTTTTCGGGGTCTCCTGGGTTCAATTTCCGGATAAGCCGAAAGATACCTTTTGCCTCTTCCATTAAAAAAGGCATTGTTATCGGATTTTCTACATAAACGCTAAGGGAAAAAGAACGGTCATCAGACGGGAAATCGCCTCTCATCGTTTCTATGGGAATCAGGCAAATTTTATCCCCGCCCGCGCTTCCGCTTGTCCCCATTTCCGCTAATACACCAATTATTTTATAGATATGATTATCCGCGTTGATTCTTGCCCCTACGGGAGAACCATTAGGAAAGAGCTTGTTTTTGATGTCATTCCCTATAATTATCACCTTGTCCCCGGAAAGCAATTCTTCTTCGCTAAAATTTCGACCTTCTTTGAGAGTATATTTATATACTTTTAAGTAATTGCGGTCTGTGCCAATAATTTGGATATTAGGGTTAGTAGCGGCGATTTCGTTTTTTACTACTGCCGCAAAATTTCCGGTTCCCGTTAAACACACTACCGCCCTGTCCGTAAACTTTTCTTGAAACTGATTAGACTCTGAATAAGTAATATTGGGATAGGGTTTTTTTCGTCCGCCGCCCCCCATTCTAACGCCGGAAGAATAGTCAAGAATCCGGAAGGTATTAGTACCCAAAGAAGAAAAACTATTTGCCATCCAATATTTTACCCCATCAATAGAAGTAAGAACTCCTACCAATGAGGTGATACCAAGTGCAATGATAAACATCGTTACACTTGTTCTTAGTAGATTAGTTCTGACGGCTTCAAATGCCTGTAAAATAATATTGACAAACATCTTCCCTTTTATGCTATTGGTAGTAAATGAGGGAAAGATATTACATTCCTCCTAAACCCATCGCCATAAATAGCAGAGAAATTCGGAAGTTTTTCTTTTCAAACATAGCCCTTCATTCTAGCCTCTTAGTCGCTGAAAACGCTCAACCCTTCGGAGCAATTTCGGCAGATGTCAATTTCCTTTCTGGAGGATAGCAGACGGCTTCGAAAACGCTCATAATGCGAACCCCGCCAAATACTCTTGAACGATTGGGTAAGGAGGTTGCCCATTTCATATTGTGCATCTTTATCAAAGCAGCAAGGCAATACCTTACCGTCCCAAGTGATTTCGGCACCATGCCAGAGTTTCCAACACTGATTTTTTAAGGGATTTTTTAACTCCCATTTCCCGTTTTTTGATTTTTTGTACCGGCTGTATCGGGGATTATCTGGGATTAAATCACTTCCATCTTCATATTCGTAAATTTGAGCAGTCTTGAGTAATACGCCATCAGCACCCCATTCAGTAGCCTGTTTCTTAATATCCTCTATCTGATGTTCATTAGGCTTGACCACCAAAAATTGAACTAAAATATAAGGAGTGATTGAATTCATGCTTTTACGCGCCTCCACAAGATTTTTAACACCTTGTATTACCTTACTTAACTCTCCTCCAACCCGATAGGATTCATAGGTTTCCTGAGTGGTACCATCAATAGATACAATGACTTCGGTAAGCCCACTCTCTACCGTCTGACGGGCTATCGTTTCTGTAATATAGTGTCCGTTTGTACTTGTTGCCACATAAATACCTTTTTCAGTAGCATATTTTGCCATTTCCAGAAATTTACGATTCAGAAAAGGCTCTCCCTGAAAATACATTAATAAGTAAATCAAATCATCTTTAAGTTGATCTACCATTTTACGAAAATTCTCCGGTTGTAGCATTCCGGTAGGTCTAGTAAATGCCCGAAGTCCGCTAGGGCATTCCGGACATCTTAGATTACAGTAGGTAGTAGGCTCAATCCCAACCTTAATGGGGTTGCCCCAATGAATCGCTTTTTTTCTGAAAAGAGAATAATGAAACGAAAGATATATCAGGGCGAAATTCCATATCTTCCGAAAAGTAAGCGTTTTTACTAATAATAAAAATTTCCGGAATGAATACATGAATATTTGTGCTAAGTAGATGAAGCGGGCATTTTTTTTACGTCTGACTTACAAAACCATTAGTACAATAAAAAGTTCGGAAAACAGAGCTTATTGACATTGAGTTCTAATAAATAAATATCTCTAAGTGCTTGACTATATTTAGTTTATCTTATTCGTCAATTAGTTTGTATTATTTCATGCAAAAGAGCTTATTTAAAACATAAAATAGTTTGCATTAAAATAAAACATAGTCATGGTTATCAATGATTTAATAAAAAGTAATTTAAAATAAATTTGCCTCGCTACTTAATTGAGAATCAATTGCTGTAATTAACATATCTGCTGATTGATGACATTACCTCATAAAGCTACACTTTTCCCTTTTAAAAAATGTTGGGTAGCACAGTTATCCATACTAAAGGAAGAATCCATACATCAAGGATTAGAATTTTTTTTTGAAAAATTTTATCCCTCTACCAAAAACATATTTTAGGCAATAATAGGACTTTTAGCGTTGACCCGCACAAAAAGAAACCCATCAAACCTAACAAAGTTATGAAAAAAAAACATTTCTCCTCTTAAACCCTCCTATTCAATAAATTTAGGTTCTGATTTATAATTATTTTATATTTGCGTCCGAAATATTAAAAAGGATAGGAAGTATGAACGAACGGATATACTTGTATATAGGATTGTGTCTCATGGCAACCATGATTGCTTGTGGGGGAAAAACAAATGCGCTTGAAGAAAAAGAGCATAATCCTACCTCAACCTCGACTTCCCCTATCACGGAAAAAAGTACTATGCCAACTTTTCACACATCTTTTCAGGAACGCTTTCATTCTCGTCAGATTGTCTTAGTTACCACTCCTTCCGAATCAAATATTACGGGAACTCTGTGTATTCTTCAATATGAAGAGGCGAAAAAAACATGGACAAAAACTACAGAAGGCATTTCGGTTACCCTTGGCAGAACCGGACTTGCTTGGGGCAGGGGAATGCATCCTAATGATTGGAATCAAGCCCCTTTAAAGAAAGAAGGAGATGGGAAAGCTCCCCAAGGCGTTTTTAAAATTATTCGTTTTTTTGGAAATATTCCCAAAGAATATCTTCCTTTTAAATCGGGGATTCCCTATCTTCATGTAGATAGTGATTCGTGGGTTTGTGTAGATGATACTGATTCAGAGTTTTATAATAGGATAGTATCAGAAAAGAAAGTAGTAAAGGATTGGAAGTCAGCAGAAAAAATGCTTAGGAAAGATGGTTTATATAGTTTAGGCGCAGTATTGGATTATAATCTAAACCCGGTCATAAAGGGAGGAGGTTCTTGTGTATTTATGCACATTTGGAGGGCAGAAGATAAGCCCACCGCTGGGTGTACTGCCACTGCAAAAGAAAAACTTACAAAGTTATTTTCCTTATTAGATGCCGAATTAAGTCCTGTTTTGGTCCAGATGACCGAAAGCAATGCAAAAAAATACCTTACTATTTATGGAATCGAGATTTAAATAACTTGCTTAACATATTAGAAATATCACAATATTCTGAATCATGCAATTAAAAACCATACAATTTGTCTTACTTCTATTCTTAGTAGGTGTAGCATCTGCCCAGAATTTTGGAGGATATGTGCCAGACAATTATTCCGGTATATATGGAGTAGGTTTACAGCCGGCTTCCGTTGCGGATAGTCGTCTGATTTTTGATGTGAACGTGATTGGGTTTTCCGCTACTACATGGAATAATTATCTAGGAATAAAGGGGAGGAGTGCGTCCGGAAATATTTTTGACCCTCCAAGCTCCTCCAACTGGCAGACGGGAAGCTATACCCGTAATCCCAAAACTGACAAAAATTACTATGCCTATTTAAATACTGATATAGTGATGCCTTTGTCATTCATGCTTACAACCTCTCGTAAGGCAGGAATTGGCTTTACCATTCGGAATCGTTCTTTCCTTAATGCGGATAGGCTAAACGGTATGCTCGTCAATACTGCTTATGAGGAAAATAAGAATCCTGAATATTATAATAAGAGAATTGATGCAGGAAGAATGCGATACGCCGTTGCAAACTATAATGACTTTGGGCTTACCTATGGTAGGGTATTGGTGGATAAAGAGGAGCATTTTATTAAGGCGGGTGCTACCTTCAAGCTAATTCAAGGGTTAGCCGGCTCCTATATGTACGCAAGAGACTTGCAAATGACGATTCTTAATGATACACTTGCGGATTTTCATTCTGTGGACATTGATTATGCTTCCGGAACAAATATTCCACCCGCAACCCCTACGCCTACTCCAAGCCCTAATCCCGATTGGGAAAGACTGAAAGGAGTATTTAAGGCTTCTTTTCCTACCGGAGTGGGCGCAGATTTTGGCGTTGTATATGAATATCGTCCGGATATTCATAAGTATGAGTACACCATTGATGGAAAAACGCAACGGTTTCGTTTTGAAAATAAATATAAGTTTAAGGCGGGGGTTTCTCTCCTTGATGTAGGCTATGTTGCTTTTAAACGACAAACGCAAGTGGCAAATTTTACGGGAGTAGATAGAGATAGCGTAAAAATTCGATTCAATAGCTCCGGAGGAGGGGGAGGGGTTATAAATAGCATTTCAGGCTTTTTTAATAATAATTTTACCACTTCTGTAGAGGATTCCACTACTTTCCGCATGGCATTGCCCACGGCAATATCTGCTCAATTCGATTACAAAATTACAGACAATCTTTATGTCAGTGCTAATTACTATGGTGCATTTAAGCGGAATGGATGGGCAAAAAGTATTCATGGCATTAGCAATTTTACCATTGCTCCGCGTTTAGAACAAAGATTGTATGGGATTGCTTTACCCATTACGATTGACCAAAACTTTGAACCTCAATTAGGATTTATGCTAAGAGGTCCCTCTTTCCCCATAATCCCCATTCATTTTGTAATGGGGTCTAATAACCTATTGGGGGTAATGGCAAAAAATCGCGTGAAAGGAGCAGATATTTATTTTGCACTTCATGTCCCTATGGCATATCGGAATAATGACAATGACTATGACGGTATTCGCAATCGAAAAGACCGCTGTCCTGATACCTATGGGCTTAAGATATTTAAAGGGTGTCCTGATTCCGACAGAGATAGAGTACCAGATATAGAAGATGAATGCCCGTTAGACTCGGGTAAGGTTACGCTTAAAGGCTGTCCAGATAGAGATGACGACAAAATTTCCGATGCAAAAGATGAATGCCCCGATGTAAAAGGACCTGTCAAACTGAACGGATGCCCCGATAAAGATAATGACTTGATTCCCGACTATAAAGACGAATGCCCTGACGTGAGAGGCAAAAAAGAGCTAAACGGCTGCCCTGACAAGGATAATGACGAAGTACCCGACCACAAAGATGGATGTCCAGATATAAAAGGACGTAAAGAAACAGCGGGATGTCCCGACCAAGACAATGACAATATCCCCGATAAAGACGATAAATGTCCTAAGGAAGCGGGCGAACCCGAAACAGCAGGTTGTCCGGATAGAGACAAGGATTTAGTGATAGATAAAGAAGATAAGTGTCCCGACACGCCGGGCGTAAAGGAGAATAACGGCTGCCCCAAAGTAGAGGAACCTAAACCTACAGAGAAGCCTGAACCGGTAAAGCCCGCAGATAATGACGGAGACGGAGTGCCTGATAAAGACGATAATTGTCCTCAAAAGTATGGTACAACTGCAAATAAAGGCTGTCCTGAAGTCCCGGAATTTATCAAAAAAGCCTTCGATATTATTGAGTTTGATATAGATAAGTCAGAGGTTCGTATTCAGTACTTTGATGAATTAGATGGACTCGCCTATTATCTCCGGCTAAATCCCGAAATTCGTTTGCGAATACAAGGAAATACCGATAGCGATGGGAAGGATATCTACAATCAGCAGCTTTCTCTTAGAAGATCAGAGGCTATCAAGACGTATCTCGTAGCGCATGGAGTAGAGGCCTCGCGGCTTGAAACGCAGGCTTACGGCGAATCAAGACCCAAACGCCCCAATGAAAGCCCAGAAGATAAGCAACGAAATAGAAGGGTTGAAGTAGAAATGATTCAATAGCCCATACCAAAAGATTGATAGATTTCCTTTGTAGAGGTGTCTATTTGTCCATATTCAAAAAAGGCGTTGGCACTACCTCCTGCTAAGAAGCGGGCAGTGCCAACGCTTTGATTAATTATGATATAATGGTTTTCGTAAAAGGTAATAAAAGTTATACAAGGAGTACACCTCTTTCACCGCTAATCTTTTAGGCTAAAAACGGAAAAATAGTTTCAGAAAAACAATA
>CAUJFT010000011.1 GCA_963169475.1 Bacteroidota bacterium
AGCCGAAAAATTAGAGGCTGATTTCCATAGAAACGTATTGGTAAGTATCACAAAGTCCGCAGAGAAAACTATTTTTAAAATGATTTTGGGACCTTTCGGCACTAAAGAGCAGGCGGAAACGTATTTAAGTGAGTTGAAAACAAAAAAAGGGAGGAGCGGTATGGTAGTAGATTTAGGAAAAGCAGTAACTCCTGCTGGTCAGAGTGGTACAGCCCCTACTACTACAAATCCATTAGAAAGAGGAGTAGCTCCCACAAAAAAGAAGTAAATTGTTCGTTTGGGCAAACGACATTGTAGCGGAATACTCCTACCGGTAACATTTTTGTTACCGGTTTTTTTATTAATAAAAAAAAACAGAATCCCATGCAGAATTCTGTTCAAAGTAAAAGAATCGGAGAGTGTTAACCCCTTCCCCTTTCCGGGTTCAGGTCAGATGGCACAAAGACCATTTCACTATTGTAGAAAAACACAAATGAAATATCTACGCTAAGAGAACGCAAATGTATGAAGATAAAATTACTTTCCAAATTTTTACCACAAAATGATGTTTTTTGAATAAAAAGAAAACTATAGAAGGGCTTTCATTCTAATAAAGAGATAATCTCTATTCGTGAACTCAACTGCTCATTTTGTCATAAAAAATTACCCATTCCTACATTCATAGGGTTTATCGGAGACTGATTCTGTTACTTTTACGTATAATTTGACATACACTCTCGTAAAATATTTATTATTAAAATTAAAAAACATGAAAAAGTTAGTGTTTTTTCTCTGTATGATTTTGTGCGCAAAAGCATGGAGTCAAACCGCTCATTTAAATGTGAGTGGGAGGTATCTTATTGGTAATTGTGGAGATACGATTACGCTTAGAGGGGTGAATTATGCCGCCTATAATTGGGGTTATTCTCCCAATCAGCTAAACATTAGCCAGATTGCCCAGACGGGGGCTAATGCGGTGAGGATTCCGTGGTATGCAAGTGGTAGTCCAGCCTTATATGCGGATTGGGTAAAATTGGATAGTGCATTATCTAAGTGTATTCAAAATAATATAATTCCAATATTAGACCTACATGACCAAACCTGCCAAAATAATACCGCAAATTTAATTAGTATGACGAATTGGTGGACGCAGGCAAGTTTCCTAAACTTAGAAAGTAAATATCGAAGTTCCCTGATTATTAATGTAGCCAATGAAGCATTGTTTGTTGCGTGGACGGGTAACCCCGCTCAAGCACAAACTACCTATGTAAATACCTATACAACAATCATTAACAACCTGCGTAATGCGGGGATTCAGGTTCCTTTGATGATAGACGCTCCGGATTGTGGTACCAATCTTGACGTACTGACAAGTGTAGCAGCTACTCTTCAGGCTAATGACCCTCAACACAACTTGCTTTTTAGTGCACACACCTATTGGTACTCCTATGCAAACAACGACTCTCTTACGATGAGAAATAAGATTGTGAATGCTGTCAATGCAAATTATCCATTTATCTTTGGAGAAGTTGCAAACCAGCAAGACGACCAAACCTTATGTCAATATAATCTGAATTATCGTCCGATATTGAGCATTGCACAAGAGTATAATATCGGGTGGCTTGCTTGGTTGTGGGATAATGATGGGTGTCCTAATCGCCAAGTTAGTACTAACGGGAACTATAATTCCCTAACCCCTTACGGTCAAATCATTGTTAATAATTCGTATTTTGGGATTAGCAATACATCGGTAAAGAGTAGTTATTTGGAAAATAACGGGTGTATCAATGGGTCAGGAGACCACAATACTCAATACGGAGACAGTAGTTTTGTGAGCAATACTTCAGGGGATTATAATAGTGCTTATGGCTTTAACAGCCTAAAATCAAATACTACAGGAAACCATAATAATGGGTTTGGATATAATACCTTAAAGTCCAATGTTTCGGGTGTCAATAATACCGCTATGGGAAGTAATGCACTAAGAAGTAATACTACGGGAAAAAACAATGTAAGCATAGGAAATTTAGCGTCTTATAATGCCATCAGCAGTTACGGGAATACTCATGTAGGGTTTAGTGCTGGATACAATGCAAAAGGAAGTGGAAACGTGGCTCTTGGGGATTCAGCCTTATACGCCGCCTCCGGTTCTACTGGAAGTTTTAATACTGCAATTGGTAGAATGACCTTGAGAAATGTAACAACAGGAAGAAATAATGTAGCCTTGGGAGATTCTGCTTTATTCTCGCTTACCACTTCTTCTAATACGCTTGCGCTTGGAAAATCAGCCTTGAAGAATACTACAACAGGAAGCAACAATATGGCGATTGGTAGCTATAGTTTGCTTTCTAACTCAACCGGAAATGGTAATCTGGGAATAGGCTATCAAGCACTGATGAATAATACCTCTGGCTCCGGAAATCAAGCATTTGGCTACCAAGCACTCGCCGGAAATCTTGTTGGGACTAATAATTTAGCTATCGGATATCAAGCACTCAATGCCAATACTACTTCTAATAATGTAGCTATTGGGTATCAGGCGTTACAAGTAAACACCTCCGGCTCTAACAATATGGCTATCGGGTTTCGGGCTTTACAAAATAATACAACCGCAGGACTAAATGTTGCGATGGGTTATGCGTCTATGCAGATGAATACTACCGGCGCAAATAACGTAGCAGTAGGGGCTAATAGCTTAAAGGAAAATACTACAGGAGGCAATAATGTCGCTATCGGAGAATCTGCGCTTAGTACCAATACGACCGGTAGTACAAGTGTTGCTATTGGTGGGCAGGCACTCAAAGCCCAAACTATAGGGGTTAGAAATATTGCGATTGGCTATCAAGCACAACAAGCAACGCTCAATGGTAATAATAATGTGAGTATAGGGCAAAATAGCATGAATGCAAATTCGTCCGGTTCTTCTAATGCTGTGTTAGGAACTTACGCTATGCGCGCCTCTACTTCGGGAAGTAGAAATACGGCTGTAGGCGATTCTGCACTCGCTGCGAACTTAACTGGTATCGGCAATGTAGCATTAGGCAGACGGGCAGGTGCTACCAGAAATAATTATACTGGGTGTACTTTTGTAGGGCAGAATGCAGATGCTACTGCTACGGGTCTTAGTAATGCTACTGCCATAGGTTGGGGAGCAAGCGTAGATGGTAGTAATAAAGTAAGGGTAGGAAATACCTCCGTTACTTCTATTGGCGGGCAGGTGGGTTGGACAACCTTGTCGGATAGGAGGCTTAAATCCAATGTTTTACCTTCTGAATTGGGATTGAGCTTCATTCAATCACTAAACCCTGTTACGTATGAATATATCACAGAGGGGCAAAAGGGAATCCGATATACAGGGCTTATTGCCCAAGAGGTTGAGGAAGCCGCAAAAGGTACTTTTTCCGGCGTAGATAAAAACGGCGAATATTGGGGGATTCGCTATGCAGAACTAACTGTTCCGCTAATAAAAGCAGTACAAGAATTAGCAGAAAAGCAAACAGACATTCAGGAGGTCAAAGATGAAAATGCTTTACTGAAAGCCGAAAACCAAGCTATTCGTGCAGAGTTAGAGGAATTGAAGGGATTGGTTTTAGGGTTTAGTGCCGACCTTAATCACTGCTGCCAGAAAGAATCTGATTTAAGAAGTGCTGCTTCTTCTGGCTTACTACTTGACGGAGAAAGCCCCGCCTTAGCACAAAATACTCCTAATCCATTTGAAAATACTACGAAGATTGAATACTATATTCCAAGTTATATTCACTCGGCTTCTCTCTTAATAACGGATATTCAGGGCAACCCTCTTCATCAAATGGAAATCAAGACAAGAGGTACCGGGAGTACAGAGATTAAAACAGGAACACTAAGCGCAGGCACTTATTTTTACTCCTTGATGATAGAAGGAAAGGTCGCCGAAACGCGGAAAATGATAGTTTCAGGGCGGTAAGCAGTGAATAGTTAAAAAAGACTAACCATTAAGTAGTTAATAGTCAAAATTTTAACTGACAATTATTTTCTTAGTTTTTTACTGACTCGTACTTAATAAAAAAAGCCCTCATTTGTAACAAATAAGGGCTTTTTCTATTTACCTTGAAAAGCAGTAACTAAACCTAATCGGGAGAGATATTTACCCTTTTCTTAGCTGAATAATTCGCGTGAAGTGCATAAGTTTTAATACCGGATAAATCGGGTCAAACTCCCACCACTTAGCCGCAAAATTAGGGCTATTCGGGTGCTTATGATGGTTATTTTGAAAGAGTTCTCCAAGCATCAAAAAATCGAAAGGAAGGGTATTTCTTGATTTGTCTTGATTATCATAATTTTGATAGCCATATTTATGACCACACCAATTGACTACTGCTCCGTGAATAGGTCCCATCATAAAATGAATCGGAAGGAGGCAATACATCCACCATTCTGTAGCGAAGAAATAGTAAAAAACAACATAAAATGCTCCCCAAGCAATTCGTCCACCCCATGAATCTGCTAATCCGTCCAAGAAATTCCACTGCGGGTAGTTCCCCAAAAATTTTTGAGAGACGGCTAAGGTCTGATTGCTGATTCCTGAATAAATCTTTTTAGTATGCCACATCATGGAAAAGACATCTTTAAAAAAGTTGGGAGAATGGGGGTCTTCTTCGGTATCGGAATAGGTGTGGTGCATTCTGTGTAAGACCGCATAAGCACGGGGTACAAGATAAGATGACCCTTGTGTGATATAGGTCATTAAATGAAAGAACCGCTCCCAGAATTTATTCATGGTAAACATTTTATGGGAAGCGTACCGATGATGAAAAAAAGTCTGAAAAAACAGAGAACCAAACCAATGGACAGAGAAGAAAATTAAAATTGCCATTTAAAATTGATGT
>CAUJFT010000012.1 GCA_963169475.1 Bacteroidota bacterium
TAGCCATTAAGGTGTATTGCTCAATGGTTGCTCTTGCCGAAACGCCATACGCAATTTTTCTTTCCAAAGCTGCACTAAACGCCGGCTTCAGTTTTCCTGCATTGGAGATGTCGCCCCGATAAAGCGTAGAACCCGCAGCAGCTCGTACCTCCCACTTATACAAAACCTGGGCATGAAGGGCATGTGTATTATAGAATATCCCTAATACCCCGATAAGAATGACAAACTTTCTCATAAAATTTATAACTTAACTAAAAATCAGAATAATTTGAATTAATGTAAAAATCGTATTATTTTTACCCAAAATATTTATAGAAAATTTATATTAGGCTAAAATAAATCAAAAAATTAAATAAAAACCATCGCTTAAACTAATTTGGTAATATTTTTAGTATATTGATTAACAATATATTAAACTGATATTTTTTTTAATTCCTGCTTATATAGTCTCCTCTTTACTGCTATCATCAAAAATACTGCCAAATTTCACAACTTCCGTTCCTATACAAAAAACAATGTTTATTTTGCTATTTACTAAGTATAAACAGATGATTATTTAAGGACGGCATCTTCTTGAAAGATGGGATATATCTGATTTTCTGAAAAATCGAAGATAGAAACACTTAGGCAGCTTAAACTAGGTTATAAAACGCAAAAATCTCCTTTATTATTCTGATTATTCCCGTAATTTGATTCAAAAAAAAATATACGGATTCATTTTGGATACGATTCGATTTATACTGTTTCTTCTTGGTCTGTCATCGTATTTCTCTACATAGATACGCTTTTTTTCTCAATGATTGATTTTTTGGCTGCTATATGCTTACGAACTATTATATGAAAAAGAAGCTTTTGGGCAGACTGCGGTCGACACCGATTTTAGTACAACCCAATCAACCGATAATCGTTTAAATAATTATGACAGACAGAAACAACGTATCAATTTTAGACAAAGGTCCGTTTTATCACGGAACGAAAGCTGATTTGAAAATTGGAGACCTACTCACTCCCGGTTTCAAATCAAACTATCACCACGAGGTAATAATGAACCATATTTATTTTACTGCCTTAGTGCAGGGGGCGGGGCTTGCCGCCGAAATTATCGATGGCGAAGGCGAACCAAGAGTTTATATTGTAGAGCCTACTGGTAATTTTGAAAATGACCCCAACGTAACAGATAAAAAATTTCAAGGAAATCCAACACGCTCCTACCGCAGCAAAGAGCCATTAAGAATAGTAGGAGAAATAACAGATTGGAAACGACTGACACCCGAAGAGCTTCAAGTTTGGCAAGAGAATTTAGCTAAATTAAAGGCTTCTAACGCACCAATCATCAATTAAAAATGAAATACTCTATCCGATATTTTTTATGATAATAAATAAAGTTCCTCTCTCATGTTGAGCTAAGAGAAACATACCCCCTCCTTCACAAAACCCAAACCCACATTTGTTTAAAGGCGATAGGGAAATATTGAACAGAAAATGCAAAAAATAGGACAACAATATTCAAAAGACGATAAGACCGACCCAAGCGGTTTTCTTAGACGTGCAAGGCTTCATCAATCGGTTTTTAGAGCAAAGTACCTTGACCTGCCTTTCGATACTTATGGTAACTACTTGACAAAAGAGGACGGAGAGAATGGTAAAAATTTCTATGAAGGTTATGGGATTTTTGAGGCAGTTAAGAAATATCGAAAGTATAGCAAATCTCTTTATTCAAATTTGCTTAGAAGTGAGCATATCCCCTTCAATATTTTCATTCCATTAGACAAAGACAGGAATTACTGCAAAAACGTAATGAGTAACATTATAAGGTCAGACATTATTTCTATTGACAAAATAGAAATAGAGTATGCCCCAAAACCGAAAGAAAAGTATTTGAATGACGGAACTTCTTTTGATACTTATATTGAATATACAAATTTTGATGGGACAAAAGGAATAATTGGTATTGAAGTAAAATATACTGAAAGAGAATACCCATTAATAAAATATCGAACGAATCAAAAGAACGGAGAGAAAAAACTTACCAAAGCCTGGGTAGATGTCGAGAATTATAAAAATCAAAAAAGCGACTCGATAAGCCTAAATGTAACCCAAAAGTGCCACTTATTTCAAGAACAGTATCATATAAATTTAGTTAAAGATGATTTCAGACAAGCATGGAGAAACCATATTCTCGGAGAAAGCATTTTGCTTACTGATAAAAATAAATTTCAATACTTTACCTCTATGATTTTATTTCCGGCAGACAATATTCATTTTACAAGAATAACCAAAGAATACATGGAGATGCTTATTGTCAATAACAATAATTTTATTGGATTGACCTACGAAGATTTTTTCACTTTACTTAACAAATATTCTCCCGACAGCAATTATAAAAAATGGCTTGACTATTTGACAGCAAGATATATCTTGACAAATGACGGAAAGGAGAATGTTCAATAACAGACTAAGTATCTATTTTTTTGTATCAATAATCGCATTTTATCTGTTGAATTTAAAGCGTAAAAAAGCGACAGACTTAAAATAATTTATATAGATGAGGAGTTCTCTGTATCTTTGTAGCCAAATTTAGACCGAAATGAAGCGAGTAATCCGGGTTTTACGTTACCCCAAACAATTACATACTAACGAGAATCTGAAAGAAATAAAAATTTGGGGAATACTTATTTTCTTAGCACTTATCTGGGGGAGTTCCTTTATTTTGATGGATAAAGGGTTAGAAACCTTTAGCCCTATTCAGATAGGGGCGTTACGAATGGCCATAACCGGTTTATGCTTGCTACCCTTTTGCCTTTCTTATGTCCCTGCTATCCCCAAGGAAGATTGGAAGATATTCCCATTATTAGGGATATTGGGTAATGGCATACCTGCATTTTTGTTCCCTTTGGCAGAACAAGGGATTAATTCGGCTACAGCAGGAATTTTAAATGCACTAACACCCGTATTTGCACTAATTTTTGGGGTATTCTTTGGAGTAATAATTACCTCACGGAAAATATTGGGTATTCTTCTTGGATTAGGCGGTGCTTCTGTGGTAACGCTTGGTGGTAGTCAAGGAGTGGGAGGAAATATAGGATATGCCTTAATTGTAGTATTTGCAACCATGCTCTATGGACTGAATGTCAATATTATGAAGAAGTACCTAAATGCTACGCACCCCATAGCAATTACAGGATTTAGTATTTTAAGCGTAGCCTTACCCTATGGAGTATATCTATTATTGTATGCAGACCTCGCCCAAACGATGACAAAGCCCGGCGCATGGGAATCTTTGGGCTTTATTAGTATATTGGCAATATTAGGAACCGCCCTTAGCACGCTTATCTTTTATCATTTAGTACAAATTACAGACGCGATTCGTTCTTCGTCCGTAACCTACCTTATGCCTATTGTCGCTTGTTTCTGGGGACTATTTAGGGCAGAACGAGAAGATATTACCCTCATTCAGATTGGGGGAATGCTGATTATTCTTATAGGAGTATATATTGTTAATCACAAAAAGAAATAAAGTCATGGATTTTTTACATCATCTCGAAACCGACCGCATTATCAAGGGCGCGCTGAACGAAGATATTGGTCGTGGAGACCTCACCGCCCTCTCTGTTATACCCGAAGAGGCTATCTCTGAAGCGCGCTGCCTAATTAAAGACGATGGAGTATTGGCAGGAGTTGCCTTTGCAGAAAGAGTATTTCAGGTTTTTGATAATACAGTGAAAATGGAAATTCTGATTCAAGATGGAAGTGAGGTCAAAAAAGGAGATATTGCCTTTTATGTTATAGGGAAAACCCGTAGCCTATTATCTTGCGAACGCCTTGTACTAAATGTAATGCAGCGTATGAGCGGGATTGCCACAACTACCCGTAACGT
The DNA here is from genome assembly GCA_963169475.1 of Bacteroidota bacterium. Taxonomy (GTDB): domain Bacteria; phylum Bacteroidota; class Bacteroidia; order J057; family J057; genus JAAFHL01. The sequence continues at coordinate 3,878 of CAUJFT010000012.1, forward strand.
TGTTAAGTTATTAGAGGGTACGCATTGCAAGGTATTAGATACCCGCAAAACCACTCCTTTAATTTGACATCTTGAAAAATGGGCGGTTTGTATTGGAGGAGGCACTAACCATAGGTTTGGACTATATGATATGGTAATGATTAAAGATAATCACCACGACTTTGCGGGAGGGATTACCCAAGCAGTACAAAGGTGTAGAGAATACTTGAAAAATAACGAGATTAATGTAAAAATAGAGGTAGAAACCCGTAATTTGAAGGAGGTAGAAGAAGTATTGACCTTGGAAGGGGTAGATATTATTATGTTAGACAATATGGATATTCAAACCATGAAAGATGCAGTAAAAATGATAAATGGTAAATGTAAAACCGAAGCCTCCGGAGGAATAACGACAGAATCTGTAAGGGCAATTGCCGAAACAGGGGTGGATTTTCTCTCGATGGGAGCATTAACCCATAGTGTAAAAAGTCTCGATATAAGCCTGAAAGCGATAAAGCATAGATAAATTAACATACTACTTTGCCATAACCATTTAGATAAGATTTTAGGCAGCTGGTGTATGTTTTTTGACAGATAGTGTCTGTTAGTATCTCACGGTATTGTATTTTTTTCTATATTTGGAGAAAATTTATTTTTAAGGTTTTAATAGTAAATTATGAAAAATATAGCATTAGTTATTTTGCTCCTTTCTGTTTTGGGTACACTCACAACTTACGCCCAAAACCCAACAGCCTGCCCCTACGTAGAGGCACTTGATGACTCAATTCCTTGCAATAGCTGCACCACTCTAAACGCCAATTTTTTCGGAGGGGCACAAACCACTAGTTATACTGTAAATAACATTGCTTATACGCCCTACACCTTTACCGGAGGAACTCCCATCTTGATTAATATTGATGATACGTGGTCAGGAGCAGTTACTCTGCCTTTCCCCTTTTGTTTTTTTGGGAATACTTATACTCAATGCGTAATCGGTTCAAACGGAATTATAAGCTTTGATCTTTCGTTTGCGAATGGATATTGTCAATGGGGGCTTACGGGGGTAGGAGCTATCCCTAATGCAAATTGCCCTACAAATGCAATCATGGGACCTTATCACGATATAGACCCGGGTGTATCGGGTACAGTTTCCTATCAAGTATTAGGTACTGCCCCCTGTCGCCGATTAGTAGTAAACTGGAACCAAGTCCCTATGTTTCAGTGTAATAACCTGATAAACACCCAACAGACGGTTCTTTATGAGACGACCAATGTAATCGAAACTTACGTAGCCAATAAACCTACTTGCGTTACTTGGAACGGAGGCGGATTAGCAATTCATGGTATTCAGAATCAGGGTGGGACAGTAGCATATACCGTACCGGGCAGAAATAATACCGTATTCTCTTGTAGTAATGACGCTTGGCAGTTTACTCCCTCAGGAGGAGCGGCAAACTATACCCTTAATTGGTATCAAAATGGAGTATTACTTGGTACGGGAAATAATACTATTCAGGTATGCCCCGTAGTCCCAACAAACTATGTAGCAGAAGTAGTTTACAATGGATGTGCAGGACAAAATCCTGTAACCGTATATGATACCATGACGATTTTTATTCAAACGGGGACTATTTCTGCTACCTCAACAAATGCAACCTGCTTCGGTGCAAATAACGGAACGGCTACAGTTTCTTTTTCTGGTAATCCTGCAGCTACATTCTCGTGGAGCCCCAATGTGTCTTCCGGAAGCACTGCAACCGGGCTTGCTCCGGGAGTCTATATCGTAAATGTCAATGACCCCGGTGGTTGTAGCGGAGCAGATACCGTTACGATTACAGAACCGACCCAACTTGTCCTTGCCATGAGTGGCACTGATGCTACTTGTTTTGGTGCAACAGATGGAACTTCACAAGTGATAGCTGCCGGAGGAACGGGTGCTTATACCTATACATGGAATACCAATCCGCCTCAATACACATCTTCCGCACAAAATCTACCAGCAGGAACTTATTCTGTAACGGTTGTAGATGCTAATAGCTGTAGCGCAAGCGATATTTTTACCGTAAATCAACCCCAAACCCTCGCGATTACTATAGGAACAGCACCAGAAACTTGTAGTAATGCAAACGGAGCGGCTACTGCTAATGTAACGGGAGGGACTGCTCCATATAATTATAGCTGGAATACTTCACCTCCTCAACTTACGCAAGCTGCCACCGGACTTGCCGCTGGCAATTATACGGTTTATGTTCAAGATGCTAACGGTTGTCAGCTATCCCTTGGAACGACTATCGTGATGCCTTCCGCCGTGAGTATTCAGACAGTAACTACTACTGACGTATTGTGTAATGGAGGTAATACAGGCTCCGCAGTAGCCTTTATACAAGGAGGCATTGCCCCTTTCAACTATAATTGGACAACTCCCGCTTTCTCCGGAAATACCGCAAACAATGTTTCCGCAGGCAATTATAGTGTAACGGTTACCGATTCTAATGGATGCTCCTTCTCTCAAAACTTTGTCATCAATCAACCGACCTTACTGACGTTCGCTAATGTTTCGGAGGTAGATGTTCTTTGTTTTGGAGATGCTACTGGTGCGGCTTTTGCAGCCGTAAGCGGTGGCGTTCCTCCTTACAATTATGTGTGGACAGGTACTAATTCTAATACGGGAGATGCTCCTGACCTCCCCGCGGGAACTTATACGGTTACCGTTACAGACCAAAATAATTGTGTCATAACACAAAGTTATAATATCACACAACCGCCCGTACTTAATGCCGTTTCTACCGGAGATGTCATTTGCCTTAACAGTAATTCTGGAACCGCGTCCGTAGCGGTTACTGGAGGGGTTACGCCTTACAACTATAATTGGAATCCTCCCGTTTCGACGTCTTCTTCGGCAGTAAACCTTGACGGAGGCTATTATACCATTTTGGTAACAGACGCAAACGGATGTACCTTTAATACTGCACTTTCTATTCAGGAAAATACAATCCCTACTATTACTTCCGCAGAGATAGAGAATGTGGACTGCTTTGGAAATGCTACTGGGTCCATCTCCTTAAACATTCAAGGAGGAACCTCGCCGCTTACCTTTAACTGGAACCCCACTACTGCTGCTAATTCAGCAACTGCTGATAGTCTTTTCGCTGGTAACTACTTTGTTACTATTTCTGATGTAATCGGGTGTTTTAGTAGTCAGGCTTTTGTGATAACAGAACCCTCATTATTGACAGCGACAACAAGTGGTCAAGACCTTAGATGTTTTGAGTTACCAGAAGGAATAGTTTCTGTAACTGCTACTGGAGGAACTCTGCCCTATACTTATAAATGGGACTCCTCTCCGCAGCAACAAACCCCTACTGCTACAAACCTACTAGCAGGAACCTATTCTGTAATCGTTGTTGATAGTCAAAATTGCTCTGTTCAAGCAAGTGTTTCTATAGGGCAGCCTACCGATATACAAATAGACTTTGTGAGTTCTGTCAAGTCTTATTGTGGGCTACCCGATGCAAGCATTACGGTTATGGCTTATGGAGGCACAAATGGGCTTACTTATAGTTGGGAAAATGGACAAGGATTTGACTCTTTGGTCAGCAATATTTATGCGGGCAACCATATTGTATATGTAACAGATGCCGCAAATTGTGTAGAATCGCGTAGCTTTGGAGTGGCAGATATTCCTCCCGCAGTAGCCCATTATGTATCAACCCCTACCGACGAAGACTCTATTTATTTGACATTGGCAAATGTTTATTTCCAAAATAAAACAATAGGAGGTGTAACGTTTGATTGGTACATGAATAATCAATTGCTTTCTCATGCAACAGACCATATCAGCCATAAGTTTACAGAAACAGGAGAATATACGCTCATGCTTATTGCCTATAACGGCAGCCCCTATTGTCCAGATACTTTTGCGCGTACCTATCATATTATTCCGGAAGGAGAGATATTCTTCCCTAATGCTTTTACGCCTAACGGAGATGGAGTAAACGATACCTATTGGGTAGGTGGAAATAGAATATTGACTTTCCACATGGGAATTTTTGACCGCTGGGGAAAAGAAATTACCACACTCACCGC
>CAUJFT010000013.1 GCA_963169475.1 Bacteroidota bacterium
AAAAAAGAGTAATTATTCAGGGGTTTGGAAATGTGGGGGGGGCAGCTGCTTGGGTACTTACTCAAATTGGACTAAAAGTAGTGGGTATTATTGACAGAAGCGGGGGCTTATTTGATAAAGAAGGCTTTTCGCTCGAAAAAATAACAGCACTTTTTCTCACAAGAGACGGTAATAAACTTAGTGTCCCAAGTATGATTCCTTATGAGCAAGCAAATCTAGATATATGGGGAGTCGGGGCGGAGGTATTCATACCCGCAGCAGGCTCCAGAATGGTAACCCAATACCAACTTGACCAAATGGTAGAAAACGGGCTTGAGGTGGTTTCATGCGGAGCAAACGTACCGTTTAATGACCCTGATATTTTTCTGGGCGAAACCGGATTAAATGCGGATAATCGGGTAGCAGTTATTCCTGACTTTATCGCAAATTGTGGAATGGCAAGAGCTTTTGCCTATTTTATGCAGCCCGGTGCCTCTTTGAAAGATGAAGATATTTTCACCGATACCTCCGAAACAATCCGAAAAGCCCTACAAAAGACCTTTGAGTATGCACCAAATAATAGTATACAGTTGTGCCAAAATTCTTTCGGGTGGGTATTGGATTCTATAAAATAGCCTCGTGAAGTTTTTCCCAAATCACAATGATTCGAATACAATTTGTAGGAACAGGGGGAGCGTTTGATGTAGCACAAGGAAACTCTGCTGCGTGGATTGAGTTTAAGGGAAAAAATATACTCTTAGATTGCGGATACTCCGTCTATCCCCGTCTGAGAGAAAAAGGAATCGTAAGCAGGGTAGATTATCTCCTGCTTACGCATCTGCATGACGACCACGCTGGAAGTTTATCTACGCTTATTTTTCATAATACTCACGTAGAAAATAAACGTTCCGCAATCTTATACCCTACGGCAGATTTTGGAGATCATTTGTATCAATACCTCACATTTTCCCAGCAAAAGCCCGAAAATCATAGCGACTTTCTACCCTTGTGGCAATTTCCAGGAAGAGGTATTTCTTTTATCGAAACCACAAATATGCACGTACCCGGAATGCAGACTTTTGCCTACATCTTTGAAGACGAGGAAGAAATCCTCATCTATTCGGGAGATATGGGAAATCCTACACTTATCGCCAAGTACTTGAATGAAAATCCCTCTACCAAAAAAATCAGAATATTCCATGAAATGACTTTTTATCCCAATATCTCTGCTCATTGTTACTATAAAGACCTTGAATCATTAACCGAAAAATATGAGGTATATGGCTATCATTTAAACGAAGCCACAGAGCCTACGGATAATAAAATTCCTTTGGTAGCCCACTTCCCATGTCTATTGCTTTAGATTTCAACACTAAGCCCTAAATAGTAAAAAATGAATCCCTAATAATAATATTAAGTAATTAATAACCAATTTATTACAACATAATTATTTTCTTAGCTTTTTACTCTCTCTCATAGTTAATGAGTACTTATAGAGAAATAAGGATAAACTTGCTCTCTATCATGTTGAGTGAAAGCAAAACCCAACATTGTACATACATCCCTCACCCCTAAAGGGTCAAATGATTATAGCGAAACCCCTCTTTTAAAATGTGCGTTTTTATTTTGAAGCATTTACCATAGCGTCATAAGAGCAAGATAAACTTACGCTCACTTCTATTAAAACTGACTTACTAACCCAAGATGAATTTTCCCTCTCCCCGGTTGGAAAGGAATGTCTCCTGCTTGCCCGAAAGCATAAGTAAAAGTTACTAAACCGGCTGGCGTATCATAAGTAATCCCCATTCCTATCCCTATCGGGTAATATACCGCATTTAACACGCGGTCGCTTAGCCTGCCAGCATCACAAAAAGTAAAAAGATAAGTATTTTGCTCGAGAAGAAACCGGTATTCAGCCGTGAAATACAAGAATCGGTTAGAAAAAAATTGGTTCTCATTAAACCCGCGTATAGAGCGACTACCTCCAAGTGGCAATTGGTCATTTTGAAATATTTTATGCTGCCACAAGAAGTAAGTACGGTTTGCAAGATGAAGGACATTTCGCTTCCCAACTTTGTAATACCATTTTAGGCTTAGATCTAGCTCTGTAACTGGCTGCGACCATCGAAGAGAATCTATCCGATTTAACCCAAGGCTATCATAAATAATATAAGGAAAACGCGGATTTTTTTTGATCAGGGTTTTACCAGTAGAGAGTTCTACGTTTCCGACCCAGCCTTTAGAGGGGTTAAATTTATAATCGGTTTTTTCATACCGGAAACCAAGACCATAAACCTGCGTATTTCCATCTAAAATGGAGAGGGGGCGCGTAAGGTCCAACACCGCGTTCACATAAGAAGTGTCCAATCCGGTAAATCGCGCTTTATATTGGAAACGCACAGATAAAAAAGGCGAGAATCCATATTCACCTCCCGCTCTTACTAAACGATTCAAGAAGTCACTTTTTTGCTTAAATAATTCAAATTCTCCTTGGGCATGTAGGGGTAAATGAAAAAGATAAGGCACTTGTAGCTTAAGATTCATCTTTCGAGTGCCTTGAGTAAGTTGGTCATACTTTATTTGAAGCGATTCTCCATATTTTAACATACTAACCAAAGCAATATCCATAGAGGCTATCCACTGAAACCTTTTGTCAGTTTCGGGAGTACTTCCTATACCAGAGGGAGGAAGTACTCCCACCAAAATATCAAATTTATTTGTGCGACGCGGTTCAAGCGTTATGATTACCTTACTCCCCCCGATATAGGTAAATTCTGTTTTGGGAGGCTTTACGCTTTTGTAATAAATCGTATTGTTAAGGATTTGAGGAATATTGTCTATTTTCTCTTGATTGTAAAAATTACCGGGGCTTATCCCAATCATCGTATAAATTAACCGTGGGGTTTCCTTATACTTTCCTTTTATAACCACACTATCCACAGAAAAACGAATCCCCTTATCGAAGAGATAAGAAACTTGTACCCCCGCAGAATCCTTTCCTTTTCGCGTGTAGTGTATCTGTTCTTTTCGGAATGAGGCAAAAGGGTACCCCTCTTTCTGATACTCATAAAGTAAGGATTTGAGCTTGATTTCTAATAATTCCCAATCAGCGGGGAGTGCCTTTCGTGTCAGAGGTAGGATATCAGATTTTTCAAGTATTCGGGGCGGAAGGTTACGCAATTCTATTTTTTCCCAGAGATATTTTTTTCCTTGATGAAAAAAAACAGTTAGGCTATCCTTATCAAGAGAGTAGCCCTCAAAACTGCTCTCCATAAATCCCAAAATACGCATGTCGGCAGCAACTTCCTCCATCTTTGTTCGGAGCGTGAGCGTATCTCTAATTTTTTTTAATTCAGAAAATAGGCTTTTACGGATTTTAGGTTCTGTAATGCCTTGTAATACCAGCGCGCGAAGTACAGGGAAAACCGGCGAAATTATAGGAGCGGGG
>CAUJFT010000014.1 GCA_963169475.1 Bacteroidota bacterium
ACTCCCCGTCAAAGGTTCCGCACTAGGGATACAAGCCGCTTTATAGTTATCTATAAAATCCCATTCAGATTCCTGATTTTTCATAGATAAATAGTGTTTATAAATCAAGGTTTCCGGTACATCTTGGGTATATAAGGCAAAATTATCCACATCTCCAATAAATCTCCGGGTTGGGTGAACGCTGGCTCTTTGGTGTAAACTGATTAGCATATCTCCTTCCCCAATCTCATCAGGGCGGCTATTGGCAGGAAGCAAGGTGTTTTCTCTCTGAATCATTTGCGCGTCAATCCAGACTTCCATGACCCGCGTACTATAATTTACTTTTGCAACAAAATGATGAAATTGCCGGTCAGTATAGTATGAAAATGACTTCCGGTTGATACCCGTAAAATCAACACTCATCTTTGCTTTTAGCGGTTTGTCCTTTCCTCCTTCTATATAGCTAACATTAAACTGTATCCCTGAATAATCAATGGAAACCGCTGCATGAGGAAAGCTAACAAGCAAGGGATTATAGTTTTCTGCAAATCTAAAAACACATTCATATACAAAAATATTTCCACCCCAATTTAGCCCCTTTTCGTTTTTTACGGTTAAGGCATCTTCCGTTTCTTCAAGTGCCACATAGCGATTATTTCCACCGCTACCCTTAATCGTAGGCATTTTAGAAGAGGCAAAATCCGACTTGCCATCTTGGGGTTTACCCCAAGCCTCTATTTGATTGAAGTTCCAATATTTTACAGGCTGTACTTGTACTTGAGAATTGGTAGTACATTGGGCTTTTACCTCGGCTTTATTACAACCCGCGATAAACAAAAACCCAAATAATAAAAGTCTAAAATTTATTGAATACATAAGTTTGGTAACGCAAGAAATATAACGCTAAAAACTTGATTTTTATTAGTATAGTTAGCTCAAATTAAATATTGCCTTTATTATATCTGCCATAAATTCTTTATAGAACCTTATTATAAATAGTAATCAATTGATAATTAGATACTTGACGGCTGTCTGGAAATATAACGCTTGATATATTGGATTACAATTGCGATAAAAATATACGCTATCCGAGATTTTTATACCCCCGCCATGTTGAGTAAGCGAAACATCATACTTGGACTAACCCTATCCTTGACAAAACTCAAACCAACCCCGTAGGGATAAAATGATTATTTCCGCCCTAGGGTGTTTAAACATAGCGACACCAATAGGGGAGAAGGAACCTTCCATCTGTTTGCACTAAATGTGTAATCCTCTTATTCTCTACATACTATTTTTTCTTATTTTTGCCCTCAAAATACCTAAATACATACAAACAATTGTTATTCCTGACCCCTTAAATGTATCTATCAAATGACAATCATCGTTCACAATGAATACTTAACCTATAGTAAATCGGCAGATGGTATCGGATATATTACGATTGACCAAAAAAATGAGCCTGTAAACTTATTTAGTTTCGATTTTATAAGGGTGTTCATTCAGGCTTCTCTTCTTGCATTGGAAGAAACAGCCGTTAAAGGAGTCATCGTAACTTCTGGACAAAAACTCTTTATGGCGGGGGGAGACTTACGGTTTCTATGCACTATCAAAGAAGAAAGTGCCGATTTTTTTTCGGGCTTGATGGCGTTACATCAGGGATTTAGGAAAATAGAAATGGGAGGAAAACCCTTTGTAGCTGCTATTAACGGAACGGCACTTGGAGGTGGTTTTGAATTGTGTCTTTGTTGTCATTACCGCATTGCCCTAAATGAGCCTACCCTAAAAATTGGATTTCCGGAGATAAATGTAGGACTATTTCCCGGAGCGGGAGGTACTTCTCGTCTTCCCTACTTGAGCGGGTTACAAACAGCATTAACCTACCTCCTACAAGGGATAGAAGCAAAACCGGACAAAGCATTAAAAGATGGATTGATTCACGAAATAGCAGACAGCCCCGAAGAGATGATAGAAAAAGCAAGGGCTTTTATTCTGAATGGTAAAGAGGCGACTCAGCCTTGGGACAACAAAAAACATACAATTCCGAATGGGGGAATAAACTCACCTTCCGGCTATCAGATAATGATGGCTGCTACCGGAAATGTACGGAAATTGACACACGGAAACCACCCCGCAGCCACCATGATTTTGCGTACGCTTCACGATGGGCTCGACCTCCCGATTGATAGAGCTTTGGAGATAGAAGCACGGTATTTTACTTACGTATGCCAGACAAAAGAAGCCAAAAATATGATTAAAACAGGCTTTTTTGCGATTCAGGCTGCCAAAAAAGGAAAAGATAGACCTCAAGGCTATCCACCCTTTCCCGTGAAAACTATAGGGATTATAGGAGCCGGAATGATGGGTGCTGGAATTGCCTACGTAGCAGCTAAAGCCGGGATTAAGGTTGTCTTGAAAGATATAAATCATGAAGCGGCTGAAAAAGGGAAAAATTTTTCAAGAAAATTACTACAAAAAGCCATTTCAACGGGCAAATCTACGGAGGCAAAAAGCCATAAATTATTAGAAAATATCCAAATTTCAGAAGATTACCTTGCGTTATCCGATTGCGACTTGGTGATTGAAACAGTCATCGAAAATCCAGACATAAAAGCCGGTGTAACTGCTGAAATGGAGACCGTTATGGGGAATCACACCATTATTGGCACCAATACAAGTACAATTCCTATTAGCCTACTTGCACAGGCTTGCAAAA
>CAUJFT010000015.1 GCA_963169475.1 Bacteroidota bacterium
ATACATTATAATATTTATAACGATGTGTATAGGGTGGGTGTCCTTAACTCAAAAGGCGTTCGCTCAGGATTCCCTGCCTCCTAAGAAATCGGAAACCCCTCCTACTACTCAATTGCCGCCCGCTACTCCCGAAGCGGTTAAGTCCGAAAAGGCTACCGTCCCCAATTTGCCACCCTCTACCCCTGCTACCGAAGTATTCCTTCCACCCTCAACCCCATATACTACCACCGGAACCTTGGATAATTACCCCCCTACATCGGGAGGCGGCTATACGCATTATCGTAGCATAACTGATACCGTTAAACCCTATATTGCAGACCCCTATCCCCTACAAATTGTCCCATGGAATACTCCGGATAGCAATGAACCGACAAATAGCCGCGATAGTATGCTATTCAGTGTACGCCCTAATCTGAACGTAACGCCCAAAGAAAACGTAATGGTGTCATTAGATACGTGGAAAGAAGAAACAAGGGTGTTTTCCGTCCCTTTTCAGCTTGATGGCGTGAGTGAGCTTCGGTTAAGCCGTTTTTTCTACTTGCCCGATACTGTACGAGCCAAAGAAAATCTATTTATCTACTTTGAAGGAGTTGCTTGGAGAACCGAGTTAAAGCTCAATGGTAAATTTTTAGGAATTAATAATCATCCGCTTAAGCCTTGGATAGTCCCGCTTAGGCGCGAGTGGCTATCCAAAGAGGAAAACCTGCTGGAACTTTCGCTTTCCCAAAAAGAGTCTGCTACTTTTTTTCCTAAAAAATTTCTTGGAATATTTAGACCTGTCTATATTCTTACAGAAAAACAACTCAATGAAGTAACCAAACCCGTGATGCCCTCCGTGGCTAGTACTACGAGTCCCGTTGCGATTGTAATGCCATTCTATCAAGACCACCGATATATATTTGACAAATTTCAAGCAGTAAGAACCCTCGTTCATGCTCAAAAAAATGGAATAGATAAATTATTTTTCCTTCTACCTCCCGACAGAGAGTTGAAAAAACTTTGTGCTGAAATGGGATTTATACAAGTATTACAATTAAAACCAGCACAGAAAGTATGTTGGCTAAATGATTACCCCTATGAACCTATAAACTTCCCTTACCCAGAATCATTTTGGTTAGACAAAAAAGGGCTTAGAACACCAAATTATGGGACATTTACTACTTTTGGAATTGGATCCTCTAATACCAATTCCTCCCCTGTTACCATTCTCTATGTATTCTTGATTATCTTCCCACTTATTGGTGTTTTTGTTATGAAGCTCCTTAACCCCAAATTGTTCTCTACACTTCCCGATATTCTACTGAAACCCCGCCTCCAAATAGAACGATTTATCGAAGCCGTTGCAGGGAATCAGGGGCTTTCCTACTTTCTCCAAGCATTAAGAGTTTTAATGATTGCCATTACCCTTGCACTTTTTATTGATTATATTCATAGAAATAATCAGTGGCATCTGACAGGTCTCGCCGGCGAAAACGCTTTGATTAAAATCTTTTTTGCAGAAAAAAGTATTTTTCTAAATTACCTCCTTAAAAGTATAATCTTAGCCTCCGTATGGGCTATACTCCGGTGGTTTCTTATACGCACGCTCTCTAACTTATTCAATATATATAACATGTATGATGGTCTCACTAATCTAGAATTGGTTGCCTCATATCCGCTAATCTTGATTATAAATCTCCCACTTGTTTTTATGTCCTTTTTACCAGAAGGCGGACAAACCACTATGATTATTTTACAAGGAGTTTTTCTTTCTCTTTATCTATTACGTCAAATGTATGTCTGTTTTGTCGGTATGGGAAGATTATTTAAATTCTCCACTAGCGTAAAAATCATTTATATAAGCCTTTCGGTATGTCTTCCTTATCTCATTACCTTATAGTTTTTTATAGATACAATATATTAAATAATGCGTATAAGATGAAAATTAACATAATTTCCCCGTTTTTGTTGATAAAATTTGAGAAACCATATACTGCAAATCAAATTATTGTATAATTTTGCACCTCAATCGTACAAAGAGTAAGATTTAGCGGGGGTTATTTTTATGCCCGTCTACGCTCTTGTATCTGGTGTTTATTTTATTACATGCAAGAATGGGTAATTTTAAACGAGTAAATTCTATATTAATAACGCAGCCAGCTACGCTTGAAGGAATGGCTCCTTACAATCAGTTAGGGGAAAAATGGGGAATCATCGTGGATTTTCGGAGATTTATTAGGGTAGATGGTCTTTCCCTTAATGAATTTCGAAAACTTAACGTCAATCCACTAGACTTTAATGGAATTATTTTTACAAGTAAAGTAGCAGTGGACCATTTCTTTAGGCTTGTAAATGAAATGAAAATCGACATGTCGCCAGAGACTAAGTATTATTGCGTAGGCGAGGCTACCTATAGGTATCTTCAAAAATACATACTTATTCGTAAACGTAAAATGTTCGTAGGAGAAAAAACCGCAATGGATTTGACTCCCTTCATTGATAAATTCAAAAAAGAAAAATTCCTTTTTCCATGCAGTAATGTACATCAAGGTACGCTACTCCCTTACATGAGGTCTAAGGGGATTGATGTAACTATCTCCGAAATTTATCTTTCTGTACATGATGACCTTTCTGACCTTAAAGAAGTATTTTATGATATGATATGCTTTTTTGCACCGACAGGAGTTCAGGCACTCTTCAAAAACTTCCCGGATTTTAAGCAAAATGAAACACGGATTGCCGTTTTTGGTTCTACTACCGCCCAAGAAGCCTTAAGTGCTGGGTTGCGAATTGATGTGGAAGCCCCCACGCAGGGAATTACCTCTATGACAGCAGCCATTGAGGAGTACCTCAAAGTAAGCAATTTGTAATATTTTTCAAAATATTTCTTTACAAAAAATCAAAATAGTGTAGTTTTTTAAAAATATTATGATTTTTTTTTGTATTTTGTCATTTAAAATAAATAGATTTGAGCCGTTTTTGTTGGATTTGTCAGATTTATTCAAAAAGATTTTGTTTATTTGCGATAAATTCTCCAAATTCACCCCCAAATTAATAATATAATAGTTTTATGAGAAAATTATACTTTGTATTTGTCGTCCTAATTATTCTTCCTTTCGCGGTAAAAGGGCAGGTGTTTGTTCAGAATACGATGTTCCCTTTCAATAAGTTTATCTATAATCCTGCCGCTGCGGGTGCCTCCGGTTATACTAATATTACCGGAATGTTTAGAGCCCAATGGAGAAGCATACCGGGTGCCCCTACCCTCTTTACACTTGGGTGCGATGCCCCAGTCCGTCAGCTTAGGGGGGGAATTGGAGGGTATCTAATCTCTGATAAATTGGGACCCCTTACAACGACTGGCGCAAATCTTTCCTACGCTTTCCGTTTTGCACTCGGTAATCCCGAAGAG
>CAUJFT010000016.1 GCA_963169475.1 Bacteroidota bacterium
TGGCTAAAATTATTCACCGTAAAAATTGCGCGCGCAGTATTTCCTCTGGCAAATGATCCTGTAGCAACACCCGGATTGGTCTGTGCATTTGCCGCAAAGGCAAAGGCTACCACAAATAAAACGGACAATATTCCTTTTTTCATTGTCAAATATAGTTAATTTTTTTTAAAAGTAAAATTTTATTTTGGGCGGCAAGTTACTGATAATTAGTGAATCCTACGTAATTTTCCGATTGAACTGCACAAAAATAATGCTAAACTGTAAAAAAAGTTTGGAATTAATAAAAACAGTTGTAATTTTGTGGCGGGTAAAGGCTGTATGTCCAGATCCTTGTAAACTCCGCCAGGACCGGAAGGTAGCAACGGTAGCAGGTTGATCGTTCGATATAGTACTTGCCCTTTTTTTATTTTATCCCACCCACGTAGTAGCCCCCAATAATTTCTCCAGATATTATATAGAAAATTTGGAGCATCGTAGTATTTCAAATGACCACTACTTTACGATAAAGCTGCCGCTAAAATAAATTCCTCTTGCTTCTTTCTATGATACCCAAAAACATTACGCTTACTACTGCGTTTAATACTTTAAGTAACAGACATAGGAGTTATTTTATGGTAACAAGATTCCTAATTTCAGGATTATTTTTAATATTTTGTTCTTTTGCCTGCTCTCAGAAGAAAACAGTAGTTGGAGTGGTGGGGAAAGAGTTTAATCAAAATCACAAAGCCATGCCCTCAAATCACTTAGCATTGGATACCGCCACCTTTGGTGCGGGTTGTTTTTGGTGTGTAGAAGCTGTTTTCCAGCGAATAGAAGGGGTTCTGTCTGTAAAATCAGGGTATTCCGGCGGAAACGTTAAGAATCCTACCTATAAAGAAGTCTGCTCGGGACTTACCGGACATGCGGAAGTATGCCAAATCGTTTATGACCCCGAAAAGGTAAACTTTGAAACGTTGTTGTCTGCATTTTGGCAGTCTCACGACCCCACAACCCTAAATCGTCAGGGAGCTGATGTCGGGACACAATACCGTTCTGTTATTTTTTATCATGACGAAAATCAGAGATCATTAGCAGAGAAGTATAAAAAAGAGTTAGATAATTCCGGAGCGTTTGCAAATGCGATTGTAACGGAAATTAGCCCGCTCACGGTTTTTTATCCCGCAGAAGCATATCATCAAAATTACTTTAATGAAAATGGTAGTCAGCCTTATTGCTCTTTTGTTATCAAGCCCAAAGTAGAAAAGTTTGAAAAAATATTTAAGGATAAATTAAAAAAATGATATGAAATCTTATTTTAAGAAAATCCAAGTGGCAATTTTCACCTTATTAGAAGGATTTAGGGTTACACTCCCTCACCTATTGAAAAGGGGAAAAACCAAAAAGAATAGAAACATATCAGAGCCGGGATATTTTGAAACTGGAGATTACGCGGTTACGCTACGATATCCTATGGAGCAGATTCCCGTTCCTGATAACGGGAGATATAGGCTTCACATGGAGGGAGAGGATTGTATTGTTTGTGATAAATGTGCGAGAATTTGCCCCGTGGACTGTATTATTATAGAGGGAGTTAAGGCTGATGAGCCATTAGGCCTCACCACTGACGGCTCCAAAAAGAGGATACATTTACCTGTATTTGATATAGACTTAGCAAAATGTTGTTTTTGTGGGTTATGTACAACGGTATGCCCTACGGAATGCCTTACGATGACCAAGGTGTATGACTATAGCGAAACCGACCGCGATGATTTTATTCATCATTTTAGCCCAATGAATGAGGAAGAAGCGCAGGAGATGCTTTCCCGCAAAAAAGAAGCCCTAAAATAAATAGCCTACCCCGATTTCTGCAAAATCAGCCTCTCCGGAATGAGCATGTACATAAACCCCTGTGTAAAATTGTCTTTTATTTCTTTCCTGTCGGTCAAAAGGGTAGAACTGAATGCCTAATTTGGTATAGATTCGGTAATCTTCCATTTGGATTGGATTGATAAGATAAGTGCCCGCTTGCATTAATAATCCAATATGCCCGGCTACAATTTCTCCCCCTCCGTAAACTACTACTCCGGTTGCCTTATGATTTAGCCCCTTAGTGGTAATTTCCCCTTCTATTAGTGCTGCTTTTGAGCGATAAGAGTAGAATACTTCCGAACCCACTCTCCAATTTAACCATGGGGTAGCTTCTTTTCCCCAAAAAATATTGGCAGTACTAACCCCATACTTGGGACCACCCGGTGCGAGGTTTTCAGTCATTCCTAACCCGATTCGGATTCCCCATAAATACGCATTCTTTCGATTTGGAGGGCGTGAATATTCTTTGATTTGCGTTTTTGAAGAAAAATTTCCTACCGAATACATTATTCCTACCATACATTCGGGAATATTTACCCCAAGATTCGGAGAAGAAGTGCCTCCGTTTGAACTATGTATAATGCCTACCCCCGTCATTAATGAAACAGAGGGCATTAGTGTAAAAAAAAATCGTGTACGCAAAAAAGAAAGACTACTAAGATGAGAACCTACTGCTATATTGGAGGGATTCGTTTGCCGGTGATAAGGGCGAGTAAACCATACAAGAGAAGCACCGATTTCGTAGTCCCATTCCCATCTTTCTTTTTCTGCTAACAATTGCCCAAAAACCGGCATAAAAGAGTACATTTTACCTAATACTTCTGGATTACCCGGACTCCATATCCCAAATGAAAAACCAAAATGTGGACCCCTAAGCAAGGAGTGCCAAGGGGCTTTCCCGCTGGGAGTGAGGCTAATATACCCTTCTATCCCCTTAGAAAAACAAGGAGTTTTGGGGTAGCGTGGGTGAATCCTCACGGTTTTTCCCCCGTGTAAAATTAGCCCTAAAGACGTTTGAGCGGGTAGCAAATAAGGGCAACACAAGCATATAGCATATAGTATTTTGTACCGAAACTTTATATCAGATAGCAATCTTCTGGCTTTATTCAGAGAATGAATAATCATGTTATTTCCTGTTTACAAGTGTGCTACTTGCTTGTGCAGTGGGCATGATGACAATATCATTCAGTGTTACATGAGGTGGGCGCGTTGCCGCAAACCAAATTACCTCGGCAATATCTTCCGCATAGAGAGGGGTGATTCCGGCATACACCGTCCCCGCTTTTGCTACATCTCCCTTAAAGCGAACAATCGAAAACTCTGTTTCAGTCAAGCCTGGCGCAATATTTGTTACTTTGATTCTATGAGGCAATAAATCCATCCTCATTCCTCTTGAAAGCGCGTCCACCGCATGTTTAGTAGCGCAATACACGTTACCGTTTGGATATACTTCTTTACCTGCAATAGATGCTACATTGATAATATGACCTCCATTTCCCCGTTCAATCATACCAGGTACAAGACTATGAGTAACGTAAAGTAGCCCTTTGAGGTTAGTATCAATCATTTGCTCCCAATCCTCAACCTCTCCGGACTGAATGGGCGCAAGCCCGGCAGCAAGTCCCGCATTATTAACAATAATCTCAATATTTTTCCATGCTTCTGGCAGATTTAAGAGATTGTTTTTTACCGCCTCCTTCTCTCTAACATCAAAACACAGCGTGAGTACTTCTGTATTTAAGCCCTCTTTCAGTGCTTCTAAACGCGCTTGCCTCCTACCGGTAAGAATAAGAGGATAACCATTCTCGGCAAATATTTTTGCTGTAGCAGCCCCTATCCCGGCAGTAGCCCCCGTTATCAATACGATGGGTTTATGAATCTTCATATACGATTACAAATTTATAATCAATGCTATTAACCTGAATTGAAACAATAAAAATCCCTAAATATAGGGAATATACTCCCCAAAAAAGGTTGTAACTTTACGGTTTGCAAAGATAGAGAAAATATGAAAAAAATAACCATTATTATATTTGATGATAATTTTGAACGAAGAGACAGTCTCTCCTTTCTATTAGAGGGCTATGAGGAGTTTCTGGTTGCGGGAAGTTTTAAGGATTGCCATAGGGTATTAGAGGTTGTCAATGAAATCAATCCTGATGTGATTCTTATGGATATAGAAATGCCCGGTATAAACGGCATAGAGGCGGTAAAATTAGTCCGAAAAGAAAATACTACGGTAAAAATCCTAATGCAAACGGTGTTTGAAGATGATGATAAAGTGTATGACGCAATGATTGCGGGGGCTTCGGGCTATCTTTTAAAAAAAAGTAGCTCTGAAAAAATTGTAGAGGCAATCCACGATGTAGTGGCGGGAGGCTCTCCAATGACACCAGTGGTTGCCCGTAAAATTTTGGAAAAAATGCGGGAACAGGCGAAACCGTCAGCTACTGAAGATTTTCAGCTATCAGATAGAGAAAAGGAAATTCTATATTATCTTGTTCAAGGATTATCCTATAAGATGATTTCTGAAAAATGCTTTATTAGCTACCACACGGTCAATTCTCACATTAAAAAGATATACGAAAAAATTCAAGTACACTCCCAATCAGAAGCCGTAGCAAAGGCGTTAAAAAATAAATGGGTAGAGCCGTGAAGTAGAAGCCGCTTGTAATCCGGCTATACAATCTGTAAGGAAAATAAAAAAGAATTATCCTGATTGTTAGTTATTTATAAAAAATATACTAAGGAGCGTCCGTGAAATAAAAACCTATGAGGAAAGGGATTCGTTTTTTAGGTAAATCTTTGTTTTGTATTCTTTAAGAGGATATTAAATAGTGTATTTATGAGTAACAAAAAATTTACATTTCTTTTCCTAAGTCTATTGCTCCCGTTTTGTGATTTTGCCCAGAACGTAATGTTCCAAGGGTGGACTTGGCAGTATCCGATTCTTTACAACGGACAACGCTACGCACAGCGAACCGGCGAAAAAGCCAGAGAACTAAGTAACGCTGGATTTACCCATATTTGGGTGCCGCCACTTTCAAGGGGTAGTGGTGGTAGTGGCTCTATGGGGTATGATATTTCGGATTTGTATGATGTAGGAGAGTTTGCAGGGCTTGTGCGTCCGGGCAACCGTTCACAAATAGATGCAATGATAGACTCCTTTGAAATCAACAATATGGAGGTAGTAGCAGACATGGTATATAACCATAGAGATAAAGGCAAGCCAGAGCTGAATGGAGCAGTAGAAGGGTGGATACGAAATTTTACCAATAACGGGGATTGTCCTTATCCTTCCGGAAATTTTCGTTGTATTTTGCCATTAGGAGGAAACTCTGGGAATGGAGAGGGGCATTATTATTTTAAACTTAGTTCAGCCTCTTCAAATACAGCTTTTGATGGTAGAACTTATGAGCTTACGGCATGGACAAATAAAAAACCGATTGACGGAACGAGTAAAACAGAACACGAACCAAATGGAGGAGGGGATTGTGGGCAGCCGCATGACACCCTGAATGTGGGGCAAAAAATAGCCCTTACGATTGAAAATGTAACGGGAGTCTGCGGTACAGATGAGATTTTAATTAGGATTGATACCGCAGATTTTCATGCGGCAGGAGATACATTATTTATAATAATGCCTAATACTTCCCTAAATCTTGGGTACTATACGGACCACAGAGTTTATGGAATATGGTCTGCCGAAGTCAATGGGGATATTGTAGATAGTCTTGGTTATCAGACATATACAGATTTTTCTGCCATGCCCAGCGGTAGGGGCGGAATGCACTATTGGAACTTTAAACCTAACGGTACTCCGACGTCGCTTTGTGGGGATTGGGACGGAATGTGGTTTTTTTATGACTATGACCAAAATCAGCAGTCCACCCGCGATACTTTGTATGAGTGGTCAAAGTGGATGTGGGAAGAGATAGGTATCAGAGGAATGAGGGTAGATGCAATTAAACATTTTCCTCCGGATTTTATAGGCGACTTATTAGATTATCTTCACGATAATAATATTGACCCTAAAATCTTTGTCGGAGAGTATTTTGATTATAACGCCTTTACCTTAAAATCATGGATTGATGCCGTACTAAACGCTATGGATACGGATACCAAACAAGCCATTCACCCCCAAATTTTTGACTTTCCCCTGCGAAACTCTCTAAAATCGGCTTGCGACCAATTTGGGTATGATGTAAGAAATGTATTTAATGAAAGTCTTAGAGATAAAGCAGGAGTTTCTGGTTTTGACGTAATTACTTTTATCGAAAATCATGATTTCGACAATGAAAATCACTTGATTGAAAATGACCCTAAATTAGCCTATGCTTATATTTTGACCAACAATCAGTTGGGAACACCTTGTGTTTTTGAGAAGGACTACTACGGACCCCCTACAGATACTGCCAATAATATCCGGTCAGAAATAAATGCACTTATTAAGGTACACCAAAAATATATTTACGGCGCAGAATGGGTAGATTATTTAAGCCGAAACGGGACACCCTACTTTCAGAATTTTATTTCAGGCTACCCCAATACTACTCTTCTCTATCAGTTAAGTAATACTATTTCCGGCAAAGATGTGCTTGTTTGTATTAACTTTTCAGGAGATACCCTCAAATTAGAACATAATATCAACGGTACAAACCTCCATCAGGGAGACACAATAACCGATATTTTTGGAGTTTCTCCCTATCCGTTTAATATTGTAGGTCAGGGTTATGGGGTGTATCTTCAGGTTCCTCCGCGTAGCTTTGGGATTTGGGTAGAAGGTAACCTTACTGATAGCCTCATTACCATTAACCCTTCAACCGAAATAGGGGGAGGGGTTAATCAAGGAAATTTGCTAAAAGTTGTGCCAAATCCATTTGAAAATAGCGTAACCTTGTCAATAGGTGGAAAGTATTTTGAAAATACCGAAGTCTCTATCTTCGATTTAAGTGGAAAAAAAGTGTGGGGTGCGGCAGTTCCTGACTTTAATACAACCTATACACTGAGACCGACACTTCCAAGCGAAGGGGTTTATATTCTACAACTCACAACCAAAGACAGTCAGTATATCCAAAAGGTGGTGTTTCAGAAATAAAAATCTATGAAACATTAATATAAGTATAATATTGAATGGAGGATACTTGGGGGTAAAATCTCTTTATTCCGTGTATTTTTATAAAAAATAAATTATAAAGTTTGCTTGGATTAAGATTTCTCTATACATTTGCCAGACTTTTTGTATTTTTGAATAAAAGTGTAGAAAATATTAACAAACAGACTCATATTTTTTCGTAAAAACCAATATGATTTCTTATTTCGGAATATTCTTAATTGTAGGGATTGCGGTGATATTGGGGGTTATGCTTACCGGTCTATCTGGTATTATTGGACCCAAGCGTTTCCGTAGTGAAAAATACATGGCTTATGAAAGCGGAATGGACCCGGTAGGTACGGCCCAAGACCGTTTTGCCGTTAAGTTCTACATGATTGCTATGCTGTTTATTCTTTTTGACATTGAAGTAGTATTTATGTACCCTTGGGCAGTACAATACAAAGAACTGCTCAAATTTGGGTGGTTTCCTTTTCTCGAAATGCTTACTTTCGTTGTCATTTTATTTGTAGGCTATATTTATGTCTATAAAAAGGGTGGACTTGATTGGGACTAAATCAATATGCAGATTACCTTACAAGCACATTGGCAGTTTCATCTGTGGAGGGTAAGTCTTCTCGCCGATTGGATTCCCGGATTAGATTTTCAGACGATGGAAGCAATCAATAAAGAGGCTTCTCAAGCAGCAGAGCGACAAGTAAGACATCTTTATTTTGCGGAAAAAGTTTGGTATCATAGACTGCACGGAGATGGTACTGCGTTTTCAATGGACGAAACAATTTCCTTGCCCGAGTTGTGTAGCTTCTGGAAAGTAGTTACCTCAAAATGGGCAGAAGAAGCAGAAACTGCACATACAAAGAAGATGGCTTACAAAAACCTAAGTGGAGAGCCGTTTACGAATCTGGTTTCAGAAGTGATGATGCACCTTGTAGACCATGCTACCTATCATACTGGTCAGCTAATGAGCCAAGTAAGGCGGGCGGGAGTAACACCAATACACACAGGCTATATTCACTATAGAAGGCTTGTTGGGCTATAAATTTTAAGGATTAAGTACAAACAAACCGATGTTTATCGGGGTTAAATAAAATAAAAAACTAAAAAATAAAAGGATATGGGAATCGAAAAGGCACTTGCTAAACAAGGATTTGCATTAACAACCTTAGACGCACTAACAAATTGGGCGCGCACTAATGCTGCTTGGCCCATGCCGATGGGACTTGCTTGTTGTGCCATTGAGATGATGGCTTTTGCAGGACCGCGATACGATGTTTCCCGTTTTGGAAGTGAAGTATTTCGTTTTTCTCCTCGCCAAGCAGATGTAATGATTGTAGCCGGCTGGGTTACTTACAAAATGTCTCATGCCATTAAGCGTATTTGGGACCAAATGCCCGACCCTAAATGGTGTCTTGCTATGGGGGCTTGCGCATCTTCCGGTGGAATGCATAGGGTCTATGGGGTAGTGCAAGGAGTAGATACATTTCTACCCGTAGATGTTTACATTCCAGGATGCCCTCCCCGTCCAGAAGTAGTGATTCATGCCCTAATGACCCTACAACAAAAAATTAGAGATGAACACTCCGTATTAAAAGACCAGTAATCTATTGTTTTTTATATTTAAAGCACCTTTAAAGGGAATATCTCTTTAATAAAGTTGCTTTTTTGTTTACAAAAGAGGGTACCTGCTTTATGCGTTCCCCCTCCCCGACAATGATTTGCCCTATTTACCGATGCTTTGTTAAGAATATCCTCATTTTGGTACATGATATTACGGTTTTATGCTCAACCCGCTAATCCTCTAACCTAAATAGTCCATAGAATCCTATACTCCGGAAACCTTGTACTTGTATCCAAGGGCAGTTAATTCAGTTTTAATTTTTTCCAGAAAAGAACCCTGTATAATAATTTCTCCATCTTTTGCACTTCCTCCACAAGCACATTTATTTTTAAGGTGTTTGGCTAATTTTTCCAACTCTTCTTGGCTACCCCGAAATTCTGAAATTACTGTTGCTACCTTTCCGGCTTTCAGTCGTTTATTTAGTGTGATTTTAAGATTTTGTTTTTCCGGTGGAGGTGTTTCTGTAAAGGGTTCTTCTTTCTCAATTTTAAAATCGGGGTCTGTAGAATAAACAAGCCCGCCGAGGTCTTCCAAGGAGATTTTCTTTTTATTTTTAGACATAAGCGAAGAGGAAAAGAAATTTTATTTTTGAACGATTTCCGGAAAGTTTTTTTTTCCGAGTATAAAATGCTGGAAAACAATGCTACCGCTATAAACTCCCGTTTTTGGGAAAACTACGGCGTTTGATTTATAAGCCCTGCGAGTTCTCCACAAGTAGGGTAGAGAAGCGTAAAAGGAAAAATGGGCTTGCAAAATTGCCCAAATATTTTGAAAATCTCCTCTCGATAGGAGCGTGAAAGCAAATACTCCGTCAAGCAACAATCGCACAAATACCTTTGGAAGAATTTGAATGCCCGGTAGATTCCTGACCAAAAGAGAAAGGCTATTTCGGATATTCAGAAAAGTCTTGCGTGGATTCGTTTTATTGAGTGT
>CAUJFT010000017.1 GCA_963169475.1 Bacteroidota bacterium
TATGGTTGCAAACATTCAGGTCGCACCCGAAAGGAATACAGAAATCAGGCTTGAAACCCTGCTCAAAGCCTTTAAATTAATGAAGACGGCTGAGGCAATGTCTATTTTATATGAAGAAAATAAAGACATCACAGCCAAATATGTTCATGCTACTTCCAGAGGACATGAAGCCATTCAGCTTGCTATGGCGATGCAACTATTACCCCAAGATTTTGTATCCCCTTACTATAGAGACGACTCTATTTTGCTAGGAATCGGTATGCAGCCATATGAATTGATGCTTCAATTACTTGCTCGCAAAGATGACCCTTTCTCCGGAGGGAGAACCTACTACGGACATCCAAGCCTCCGAAGACCCGATATGCCCAAAATCCTCCATCAATCTTCTGCTACCGGAATGCAGGCAATTCCGACCACGGGGGTAGCTCATGGATTTAAGTATCTAGAACAACAACAAATCATAAAGCAAGAAGAGGGAAAAGCACTTCCCATTGCGGTTTGCTCTCTTGGAGACGGCTCCGTTACAGAGGGTGAAGTATCAGAAGCCTTCCAGATGGCAGCACTTCACCAACTACCCATAATATTCCTGATTCAAGATAATGGTTGGGGAATATCTGCCACCGGAAAGGAAATGTATGCCCAAAATGCTTTTGAGTTTATCAAAGGATTTAAGGGAATAGAGGCAATCAGTATAGATGGGTCAGATTTTATTGCGTGCTATGCCGCTATACAAGAGGTAATCCAAACAGTGAGAGAGACCCGACGACCTTTTCTTATTCATGCTTCGGTCCCCTTACTGAATCATCATACGTCAGGAGTAAGAAAAGAATGGTATCGCTCCGACTTTTCGCAACATATTCCCAAAGACCCTATTCCATGGTTTACTGAAGAACTACTCAATATGGGAATAAAGGAGGATATCCTAGAAGAAATTTCGGCGGAGGCAAAAACTATGGTAAAAGAAGATTATGAGCGCGCACTTTTAAACCCCGAACCAAGTCCCGAAGATTTGGCAAAGCATCTGTATGCACCCACTCCAATCACGGAAGAAAAAGGAGTAAGAACCCCAAAAGACGGAAAAGAAGTGGTGATGGTAGATGCTGCACTACATGCGGTAGATAAAATTTTGAGAGAGCATCCAGAAGCATTGCTCTACGGGCAAGATGTAGGGGGCGAACTCGGAGGGGTATTTCGCGAAGCGGCATTGCTTGCCAAAAAATATGGATATACACGGGTATTTAATACTCCCATACAAGAAGCGTACATTATCGGCAGTACAGTCGGAATGTCCGCAGTAGGTTGTAAGCCCATCGTAGAGGTTCAATTTGCAGATTATATATGGCCCGGTGTGAATCAATTATATGCCGAGCTTAGCCGTGCTTATTTCCTTTCTAATGGAAAATGGAATGTACAATCTTTAATCCGTGTACCTATAGGAGCGTATGGAAGCGGAGGACCTTTTCACTCTTCTAGTGTGGAGTCTGCTATTCTTACCATACGCGGTGTAAAGGTAGTTTATCCCTCTAATGCCGCAGATATGAAAGGGTTAATGAGGGCTGCTTTTTATGACCCTAACCCCGTTGTGATGTTTGAGCATAAGGGATTGTATTGGGGCAAAATACCTGGCAGTAAAGAAGCAAAGTGTATAGAACCAGATGAGGATTATATTATTCCCCTTGGTAAGGCGCGTATTTATCTCGAAGCAAGCCCCGAAGCAGTTGAAAACGGAGAGAGTTGCCTTGTTATTACCTATGGAATGGGAGTTCACTGGACTAAAAATGCCTCAAAGTCTTTTGATGGACAAATAGAAATCCTTGACTTGCGAACACTTGAACCCTTGGATTGGGGTGCTATTACTGCGGGCGTAAAAAAACACGGAAAAGTACTCATACTTACAGAGGAATGCCTGCAAAACTCTTTTGCGGAATCCTTGGCAGGTAGAATATCATTTCATTGCTTCCAATACTTAGACGCTCCCGTACATACAATGGGTGCTGAAAGCCTGCCAGCCATTCCTCTCAATTCAGGGTTAGAGGCGAGTATGCTACCCAATGCAGAAAAGGTCGCTTCAAAGCTAAAAGAGCTACTCAATTGGTAATTATGCTAACCTATACCACTCCTTCCGGAGAAAAATACAAAGTACATCTCTCTCCCTTAGACATCGCTATTCCCCTACATTTTGGGGGGAGCCAACCCAATTCCTACGGCGTACCCTTTGCCAAAAGCGAAGCCTTTGAAGGAGGGGGCTTTATAGGGGACGTGAGAAGGGGAGGAAGTTGTAATTTTGAAATATACACTTTTATTCCTCATTGTAACGGAACTCATACGGAATGTGTTGGGCATATTTCTCACGAAAGAATCTCTATACACTCCTACTTGAAAGATGCTTTTATTCCCGCTACTTTAATCACAATTACCCCGCATAAGGCTTCGGAGACACAGGATACCTATATCCCTGAATTTAATCCGAATGATATTGTCATTGATAAAACAACACTCGAAGCACAGCTCAAACATATAGAATCTCCTTTTAAAGAAGGGTTAATCATACGGACATTGCCGAATCCTGCATCTAAAATGTATAGAGACTACACAAAACATGATGCTCCCTTTTTTACAATAGAAGCCATGAAGTTTATCCGCAGTATCGGGGTAAAACATCTATTAGTGGATATACCTTCTGTGGATCGTATGTTTGATGAGGGTAAACTAAGCGCGCATCATCTTTATTTTGAAATTCCTTTTGGCGAAAATACTGTGCAAAAACCCGTAAACTATACTATTACGGAGTTTATTTTTGTGAGTCCGGAGATTCCAGATGGGATATATCTCTTGAATCTACAAATTGCCGCTTTTATGAGTGATGCAAGCCCTTCGAGACCTTTGATATTTAGGCTTTCAAGAGAGGATTCATGAGGCTTACCCCTAAGACTCTCTTCCATGCTTAGACATAGATTATAACCTCTGTGTTTAATCCTTTTTTTAAGTGAAAAATCTCAAATACTGGATTATAAATTATGTGCAAAAGATTTGCCAAAAGTTTTTAACTTTACGGCGAATTCAACCCAATGGAAGTAAATGAATAAATATCCAATTTTTCCAACATTTTTAGTAATAGTATTTGTGTGGTTGTGTTATCTTTCTTGTAATCAACCCGAAGAAAACAAGAACACCTCTCAAAAAAAACTACACGGAAATGCTTATGGAGAAACGGCAGAGTTTTTTCCGTCAGATTCAGTAGTAAGCAAGTTGCCTTTTGTTCAAGCACAAATCGAAACCATCAACAAAATCCTGAAAGAGCCTATTCCCATACGCTTGTTTCAAGATAGTACAGACAATATGTTGAAAATTGCGCAGGAGATTGCACTCAAAGACCCTCGTTTTTTACAATCGGTGAAAAGCCCCGAAGGAAAACCCTTTCGGAACGAGATATTTGGCGTATTTCCTGCCAGAGAGAGCGATTATGGTAATCGTCAGATTGGAGAGATATGTAAAAATGGAGGTTGTTACAGGGTTGAAATGTACAATTATGCTAAAAATTTAACCACAGTCGCCTTAGTAAATATACCTGCTCAACAGACGCTTTCCGTTTATAATCTCCCATACTCTCAACCAGATATCCCCAATTATTTAAAAGAGATAGCCATTAAAATCGCCATAGAATCCCCCGAAGTAGCAAAAGCATTGGGAGGAAAACCCATACCGGGTGCCGCTATAATGGCAGATACTAAAACCGCCCTTAATCGTAGTCGGTGTGAACGCTCCATGCACCTTTGTGTATCACCCACCTTTATAAAAGGCGAAAAAGCCCTTTGGACTATAGTGGATTTGACAGATTTTCGCCTTGTAGGACTTAGGTGGACTTTTGTAGGAGATGCAGGTCCCGCACCTGCCATCACCGAAAAAAAGGTACAAAACGAAATGCTCACCGAATGTTTTTGCAAACAACAGACTCCCCTTGACCAAAATGGCTGGAAGATGAATTATATGCTCACTAGCTCAGACGGACTTAGAATTTCTGAGGTTACTTACAAAGGAAAACCCGTAATTCAGAGTGCCAAGTTGGTAGATTGGCATGTTAGTTATTCTAATACTGATGGATTTGGTTATAGCGATGCCATTGGTTGTCCGTTTTTTAGTACGGCAGCTGTTGTAGCCGTTGAACCTCCCAAAATTCTGGACTTATGGGAGGGAGATAAAAAAGTCGGATTTGTGCTTTCGCAGAACTTTTTTAGTGAGGGCTGGCCGCAGCCTTGTAATTACAATTATCAGCAGAAGTTTGAGTTCTATGATAACGGACGATTTAGGGTGGCAGTTGCAAGCCTCGGAAGAGGGTGCGGGAATGATGGCACCTACAGACCCGTTACCCGCATTGCATTTGCCGGAAACAACCTTGCTTTTCACGAATGGAGTGGTACAGACTGGACCAAGTGGGAAAAAGAACAATATGCTCTTCAAAAGTCAGGGACTCCTTACACAAAGGAAGGATATCAATATAAAATAGGGAATGAGGGAAATGCTTTTTATATAGAACCCGGAAAAGGGCAGTTTAATGATGGAGGTAGAGGGGATAACGCTTACACTTATGTTACGGTAAATCACTTGGATAAAGATGAAGGAGAATCAGACCTCGTTACGATTGGTCCTTGCTGCAATACCGATTACAAACAAGGTCCCGAAAAGTTTATAGAACCCAATCCTGAATCCCTAAATAATGTAGGGCTTGTGATGTGGTATGTCTCTCAAATCAAGAATGACGATACAAAGGGAAAAGAATACTGCTGGGCAGAGTCCTATATTAAGAATGGTACCTATAGCACCCGAACTTATCCCTGCTTTTCCGGTCCGATGTTTATTCCCGTACATAGCAAGCAATAAACATTGAATATATTCCCTTTATCAAGTCGCTCATTATAATATATTATCCGATGAAAAACAGTGTCTTTGTAGCCGTACTTTTTATAATATTGAGCCTCACTCTCTCGGGCTGTGAAAAAAAAGAAAAAGATGTCCGCTACACAGGTTCAAAAGCATTTCAAGATTGTAAAGCACAGCCGCCTTTTGTTCAGTCAATAGGATTTGATTTAAATCGCTCTGCATTCAGCACCTCCGAAAAAAAGAGTAAAGGGCTAAGTTTTATCCAATTCCCCTCATCTCCAACTGCAAATGATTCTAAGCTATACCAACATCCTTCATGGAAGCAATTTGGGTGGTTAGGTCCTATGGCAATAGATGAAAAGGGAAATATTTATCTTGCGCCAATACCTGTAGTCAATGTCTTAGATAATCCCTTCAAAAAACAGGTTGAAATCTATAAAGTTAACGCACAAACCGGTGAAATGAGCCTCTATTACCGGCTTCCCGTAGAGAAAGAACCTCATGAAAGAAACCCATATGGAATATTAGGATTAGTATATGATTGTGAAACCTCAATTCTTATTGCTACTTCTGTTTCCGGCTCTGAAAGGGATACTGTTTCGGGTGGAATATATAGCATAAGTACAAAAGGCACACCCGCACTTTTAGATAAATTGGAACAGGTAGATGCGATGGGAGTAGGGGTAAATTACCTAAATGAGGAAAAGAGAATATTTTGGGGAGATGTCAGGAATGGAGATATTCTTTCCGTAGAATTTACAAAGGAAGGAAAGTTTGAGGGAAACCCCCGTAAAGAATGTACCCTTGCCGACCTTGGGCAAAGAGGAGATGATAAGCCGCGCAAAATTCGATTTAATAAGGACGGAGACATGGTTGTAATGGGAGTAGAATTTAACTTTAACCTTATTGCCCCAACAGAAAAACAAGAAACCCCTTATTCTTTTCGCTACGATATTTTTGAAAGAAAATGGTCATTTATAGCGGATAAATCCTTCCTGTAAAAATTCCGGTTTCTTAGGTGTTTGTATTGTTGAGTAGTGCTATGAAATAGATACTTCTAAGGGTGTCCTATATAACTATTGGTATATTTCGTGATTTTGTATTATCAAATATCGTAAAAATGGTATAAATATTGCTTACTCAACTTGAAAGGTTTAATAAAGCTCATGTAAAAAATATTACATTGATTACAAGCTATTTAGGGGAATATAGATAAAAACGACTTTGTACAATGGTGTATTTGAATCTTTACTAAAAGTAGTAATAATCACAGAATTTCTTACAAGATAAATTTAAGAGCATTTTTATTCCTATAAAAAATCGACTAAAACAATGGGGATAATTGACTTTCGCCCAAATATACATTTGACTACGGATATGAAACAAATTTTCAAGGTTTTCATTTTAGTATTTTGCTTTTTGGTTCTTACCAATCATTCGTTCTCGCAGATTTCAGGGAAAGTGTACCGCGATTACAATTCAAATGGTAATTTAGGAAACTCTCCCTCGAACACAGAGCCGGGACTTGACGGAGTAATCGTCAATGCCTATAATGCTTCAGACGTACTGATAGCCTCTTATACCACTCCTGCTAATGGCAACTTTGTGATTCCTGCGGCGGGAGCGACTTACAATGGTACTCAAGGGTCTAATACAGGATTTACTCCTTCTGGTACAAAAATAAGGCTTGAATTTTTGGTACCCTCACCTAACACCGTAGGTAGCCCAACGTATATGACCTACTCCTCTCAATACGGGGGGCATAACGGGACATCTGTTCAGTTTGTAACGGCGGGGTCTGGTGCTAATAATATCCGTTTCGGCGTGAACAATCCCGCTCATTATACCGATAGCAACCCGCGAGTAGGATACGCCATTATGAACTTCGGTAACCAGACATCTGGTGCCAACCAAAATAAGAATGTACTTTTTCACATGACTTACAGCCAAGGGAATGCTGCCGGAAATGATAGCACCGGAAAAGTGGCTTATAGCAAAGCGAAAGACATCGGTTCCTCTTTTGGGCTTGCTTACCAGCGATGCTCCAAAAGTTTTTTTGTCGCTGCTTTGATGAAAAGACATGCGGGTTTTGGCCCAGCCGGAACAGGAGCAATTTATCGAGTCAATACAGCCAATAATACCACATCTACCTTTGTGGATTTAAATGCCTTGTATGGAGCCAATTTTGCGGGCATAAATCCTCACCCTACCAATAATAATCAAAATTCATGGGATAAAGACTCTGCTTCATGGGATTATGTAGGAAAAATCTCATGGGGAGATATAGATATTTCGGAAGACGAGCAATTTCTATGGGGAATAAGCCTAACTGATAGAAAACTTTATAAAATGCCTATCGGCTCACTGATGAATCCGGTTCCGCCCACAGCCGCCCAAATAAGCACCTACCCAGCAACCGGCAATCTTACCGGACTACCCGGCTTATCTGGAACTAATTTATCTTCCGATATCCGCCCCTTTGGGGTGGGTATCGGAAACGGGTTGGTATATGTAGGGCTTGTCCATTCTGCCCAAACCTCTGGACTTACCTCTGAACTCCGTGGCTTTGTC
>CAUJFT010000018.1 GCA_963169475.1 Bacteroidota bacterium
TTCTTCGGCTTTATGCTCCGGTCTAAGGATTTCATGGAATCGGGTTTCTGTAATAGAGCCTTTCCGGCGGATTTCATCGAATAAAGTACCTAATAATCCTTTAAGCCGTTCAATCCCCTGCTCACTCCCCCAAATTTTTAACTCATCCCCTCGAGCAATTATTTTTATATCGGGATACCCCGCTTGTATTTGAGAAAGGCGATTGTCGTTTACGCCATATACTTCTAATAAATTTAAGTCTGTAAGATAAAAAATATGTTCTGTCAAGTTTTTTTAAAATTTTATTATTTAAAATTATAGATAAAGCGCGATATTGATAGTTGGGTGATTTACTTTCTCTTGTATTTTTCGTAAAACAAAATACCAAGACACCCTTATATAAATGTCAAAAATAGTAGGGTATTCAAGGGCGTTTATATTGCTACTAAGTGATTAACTGATTATTATGCAAAAAATATATTAAAATACCTCCATTTTATCACTATATTATACACACGAACCCACTATTTTCCACAAAAATAATATTATTTTAACGATTTACCAAAAAGTAAGTTCTGTGTAAACTGCCTAAATAAAAAATATTGATTGAGCAAAGGTACAACATAAAAGTGGATAATCTCGTATCTTCTACCCTTATAGTGCGAAATAGAGCATAGTCCCGTTTTTTTAGCCATCTTTAACCCTTAACGGAATAAAAACATAAATTTTATTTAATGTGTTTTCTCTAATCCCTCGTTTTATCTTGTTTTAAGTATATATTATTTTCGTAGCTTTGCACCCGATTTTTATATCATTATCGCCTGGCTTTCTATTCTTTTTTGTCTGCAAGCCTTTTGATTTTGGATAATTAAGTAAGAATCAGCTTATTAAAAACATTTAATCTTTTAATTCAAAGCAGCATTGTGCCGGTAATCATTACGAAAATTTTTCAATTTGAAGCAGCACACTATCTTCCTAATATGCCCGAAGGACATAAATGCCGAAGAATGCACGGGCATAGCTTCAAAATAGAAGTGAAATTAAGCGGTGAAGCAGACCCTTTTACCGGAATCCTGATAGATTTTGGGGAAATAAAGGCGATAGTAAAGCCCCTTATCGAACAATTAGACCATTATGTACTCAATGAAATAGGGGCAGCAATCCATGAGCCTTTGCTGGAAAACCCCACCTCCGAAAACCTTGCCAAGTGGTTTTATACCATGTTGAACAATAAACTACCTGGACTTTACAGCATCGTAGTACACGAAACTTGTACGAGTTATTGCGAATACACTCCATCATCAACATAATCCCATGAATTTAGACGCTCCAAAAATTACGATTGCTATTGATGGATACTCCGGTTGCGGAAAAAGTACAACGGCAAAAGGGGTAGCGCGTAGGCTTAATTATCTGTATATCGACTCGGGGTCAATGTACAGAGCGGTTACTTTATATTTTTTGAACAATAATATTCCCTTCGATAAAGAAAATAGGGAGATGCTCAATGCCTTAGAAGATATTCATATTACTTTTGAAATTAATCCCCAAACAGGACTGCATGAGGTCGTCTTAAATGGAGAGCGAGTAGAGACACTGATTCGTACCCCTAAAGTAGCAGAAAGCGTAAGCCCGGTGAGTATCCACCCGCCTGTACGCCATGCTATGGTCCGGCTACAGCAGGAGTTAGGAAAGGGAGGAGGAATCGTAATGGACGGGAGGGATATCGGTACGGTCGTTTTTCCAAATGCCGAATTAAAGGTATTTATGTCCGCTGATGTCAAGGTACGCGCTTTGAGAAGGCAGGCAGAATTGGCAGAAAATGGAATTCATCTATCCTTAGAGGATATTTTATCTAATCTTGAAAATAGAGACACTATAGACTCCTCCCGCGCAGAGGGTCCCCTCAAAAAGGCTATAGAAGCGCGAGAAATAGACACAAGTAAAATTACAGTAGAAGCGCAGATTGATACGGTTTGTCATTGGGCAGAAGAAATCATTCAAATGGGTGGTAACCCGACTTCACCGGACTTTAAACGAACAAAAAACAACGTCTAAATTTATGAATTTTTTCCGCCTCTATGTGTTATTATTTGTTTGTATTGGAATATTTAGTTGTTCCGAAAAAAACGATTATAAAAATATCAGCAACCTTGAGTTGAAACTTCGCATGGCTAATACCGAAGATAGCAATGATAGCCTCAAAATTAAGGCAAACGCATCAGAACTCATGACAGCCTACCAACAATACGTAATTCAAAATCCAGACTCTATTATGAGTAGTGAGTTTCTTTGTAGAGCCGGAGGGATAGCCGAAGGGTATTTGAAAAACCAAAAAGAAGCCTTACAGATTTATGAATCAGTAATCGAAAAATATCCGGAAAGCCAAGCAGAAATGTTGGCCTTGAATCGTTTAGGGTACATTCATCGTTACCATCTTCAAGAACCGGAGAAAGCGAGTAAATATTATCAGACCTTTATCCAGAAGTATCCTTTTACTGCGCAATCCATGCAGGTGAGGCTTATTTTGGACTCTATCCAAAAAGAAACCTCAAACAAGTAACCAGGGTTTGTGGAAGCATTGTTTATAGGTTTGTTGAGCGAAAAGCGCGCCTTTTATAATAGCGTTTTAAATTATTCGTATCTTTGGGGCAATTATTTTTATATTAGACACGTTAAACTGAAAATATAAATACCAACAGATGAAGCGTTTTACTTATTATTGTTTGCTAATGATAGCCATTTTTGCGTTTATTCAGGGGTGTAAGGAAAAACTTCCAGACCCTGTTCCAGAACGCAAAAGAGCCTATCTTCATTTTATTAACTTGCATCCGGATTATAATGGAATTGATTGTAATATTGAATCTTTTGAAACTAAAGGGTTTCTATTCAACGACTTAGGATATATTAAAACATGGCCACAAGGAGGATATGCTTCCCTACTCGCTATGCAAAGTGAAGACTCTTTGGGTAAAGCGTGGATATCATTCCAACTTCAAAATCATCAAACAGGCGATAGCATCTTACCTAAACAGAGCCTAAAGCTATTTGAAGAAAAAGCGGCAACTATGATTTTATTAAAAGACCAATCAGGCGCACCCCTACTTGTAAAAACTTTGGATAACTTTGCCACAGATGACGATACTACGACTTTTGTTCGTTTTATGAACTTCGACGAATCTATCGCCTCTGCAACTCTAATTTCCCAAGACTCGAGTGTATTGATTGATAACCTTAGCTATCTAAATTACACAGGATTTCGGGCTTTTAAAAAAGGGATTTATGACCTTGTAGTACTTGACAAGGGGACAGGCGACACCTTAGCCTTTTTCCCCGGCAAAAACCTTAGTCTCCGTAGAAACTATTCTTTCTTTATCGTAAAAAATATGGTAACAGGAAATTCAGAAGTAGTGATGGAGGAAATGAATAAGTAGAAAATCATCACAAAAGAGTATTCGGAATTACAAGATTATCAAGACCACGCTTTGCCTTGATAATAAAGGGTTTTGTCGATTTTTCTAACCCAATTCAAATGAAGCAGATACGTGCTAAACACCGTAATCTGGGCGTGTTGATTCATGTATTTTCAAGTACACCTCTATCCTAGTGGGTAGCGGTTAGGCATAATGCTGTGAGCGACACTACGCCTAACAAGGGTTTGGCAAAATGGGGACAGAAGTGCTAAAATCAATATTTGCACTTCTATTAAACACCTGCCTGCCGGCAGGCAGATTTGTGCAAAATTCAAGCTAACGTATTTCAAATGCCCTCGCCAAACCGTTAGTCAAAAACGACTAAAAAGACACAAACACAAAAGAAATAACGATTGTATATAGAAAGATGAATGGTTTAATTACGATAAGAGAATATGAAACGAGTGACAAACATCATGTCATTCATTTAATTAAGTTGAACACACCAGAATTTTTCGCACCTGACGAAGAAGAAGACTTAACAAGGTATTTAGAGACAGAAAGAGAGCTTTACTACGTATTATTGTGTAACGAAAAAGTCGTTGGTTGCGGTGGAATTAACTTTTCAGACAACAAGACAATTGGAAAAATAAGTTGGGACATATTTCATCCTGATTACCAAGGAAAATCTTTGGGAACAAAACTATTGAAGTACAGAATTGACAAACTTAACTCAATTGGCAGCATTCAAAAAATCACGGTCAGAACCTCACAAGCTGCATATAGGTTTTACGAAAAACAAGGGTTTGAATTATTTGAAATTAAAAAAGATTATTGGGCAGACGGATTTGATATGTACAATATGGAATACAAACAACCATAAAAACTACACGGACAACTGAAAGCCCAAACACATATAAGGTATTGGCAAGCGAGACTGAACAACGTTGATTGGATATTTGAGCAAAGCTCAAGTTTTGTCATTCGATTGAATTTTTGTGCTAACAATTCCTATCTTATGCAGTGCTTGAGTTATTCGTTGGTGAATAAAAAAATACAAGTAATTGAAATTTAGTATATTTTTACGTCAATATTTAGGGATTAGCCAAAATATCACCCAAGTAAGCAACATATTCAAAAAAAGTGATTCAAGTTGGAATATATATTAAATGAAAGCATTTACAAAAAACAAATACGGAGGTCCCGAAATCCTTCGTTTAGAAGAAGTAGAGTTGCCAGAACTCAAAGAAGGACACCTGATAGTGAAAATCTTTGCAAACTCGGCTAACCCTGCGGATTGGCATATTTTGAGGGGTAAGCCTTTTTTAGCGCGCTTTGCTACGGGATTATTTAAACCTAAAGAAAAAATCTTAGGTACTGATTTTGCCGGAATCGTTGAACAAGTAGGAAAGAATACGAGTCGGTTCAAGGTCGGAGATAAAGTATTTGGGGAATCCACCACAAGTGGCGTTTTCGCTGAATACGCTTGTGTAGCCGAAAATATTTGTGCAAAAATACCGGACGGCATGAAGTTTTCCGAAATGGCTTGCTTGCCTATTGCGGGGCTTACAGCACTACAAGCACTCATTACACACGGACAAATCCAAAAGGGAGAAACGGTTCTTATCAATGGGGCATCGGGTGGAGTGGGACATTTCGCTATTCAAATTGCAAAAGCATACGGGGCAAATGTAACTGCGGTTTGTTCAACCAAAAACGCAGACTTTGTCAAGTCATTAGGAGCTGATAATGTCATTGCCTATGACAAAGAAAATATCCATCAGCACACAGGAGAGTATAACCTTGTTGTGGACACCAATGGGAACCTAAATTTTCAGGACTATAAACGCATGGGACAACGGGGGGTAATGGTAGGGTTTACCACTATGGGGCAGATGGCTTCTGTTCTTCTCAAAAAGACATTTAGTAAATTCCCAATAGTCCAATTTACTGCTGAAGCCACCCCCAAAGACTTAGAAACATTATCCTCTCTATTGAAAGAGGGTAAAATAAAAGTTCATATTGATAGGATTTTCTCATACGAACAAATTCCAGACGCGATAAGTTATATTGAAGCGATGAGAACAAGAGGAAAGGTTGCAATGATTTGGGAAAGTATTGAGGGGGAGAATGACATTAAGTAAGCCAAAAGCACGAACCGTTAAAAAATCTAACACAATAGGCTTCGCTAATTAGAATGACAAAGACTAGCAACATATATTATCCGATAAATAAAATCGAAAAAACCTTTATCAATTATATTTGGCGGTTATCGGATTTTGATTTGCATAGTAGAAAGGAGCTTATTCTACCCAAGGGGACAGTAGAGATTATTTTTAATTTTTCTGATAAAATCATTTACTTCAATCCTTCACTTCAGACGAAGAAAGAATTACCAACCGTTTTCATTAACGGTATTAACTTTAAACCCTTTGAACTGATTAAAACGGGACGACAAGAATTTTTAGGAGTTCAATTAAACGTCATTGGGCTTCGCCTACTTTTTAATATCTCACCCAAAGAACTCAATAATGTCGTTTGTAATGGGAACAATATCTGTTCGCAACTTGAAAACATAGCAAATGAATTATTCTTAAAAAAAGAGTTCGGCCAGCAAGTTCAAATTATATTGCAGTGGATTAACGAAAGATTATATCCTCATAGAATGGAAGACTCAATAAGTCGGGCCCAAAAACTAATGAATTGTAGCCACGAGGAGGACCTCACCGTCAAAAAAATCAGCCACGAGATTTGTATATCTGACCGTCAGCTCCGGCGGTTTTCCCAAGATTGGTTAGGAATGAATACTGAAGAATTTATTCTCTATAGCAAGTACCTAAATAGTTTACATCTGCTTGGCCACTCAAAGGAGAACCTTACTGAAATAGGTCTTCGGGCGGGGTATTATGACCAATCGCATTTTATTCGGGAATTTAGGTCATATACTAACATGACACCCGGACAATATAGAGATGCGCACATTCTGTACCCTGGACATATTTTATTGGAAGGATAGAAAGTCCGAATTATACAATTTTTAGCCTTCTCTGATTTTGATTTTTGTATTTTAATTAATCAACCAATAGATTCAATATGATACACAAATTCTCAATCATTGAAAAAATATTGTTATCGAATGACATCATACCTCATCCCTTTGCAGACGCATCATCTTCAGTAGGACTTGGCTTTGCGTTAGGAAGTGCTATTAAGTTGAAAATTGTAGACCCGTTGACGATGGACTTTAAAGCGGTAAAACAAATTGCAAAAGAGGCTAATGTCAGCGAAATAGGTGCAGAACTCATTCTGGATTGCTTAGAGGCTTTGGGCTATGTGCAGAAAAAAGACAACCAATATGCCTTTACCAAGAGAGGAAATCAAAATTTATCTGCCCAATCTCCTAATAATTTTAGGCATTTTATTTTATTTTGTGATTATCTGTACAAAGGGTATTTAGACTTAGATGAAACCATTCGTTTGGGGAAAAGACCTAATGCTAATATGCTGGAGCAAATGACAGACTATGAATGGGAATTATTTTCGCGTGCGATGATTGACATTTCAAAAACTAATTTTAAAGAAGTAGCCGGTAAAATTCCCATTTCAAAAACAGCCTCAAAATTGCTTGACTTGGGAGGCTCGCATGGCTTATACAGCATAGAGCTTTGCAGGCGAAATCCTTCACTTAATGCTACTATCATTGACTTACCTCCAGTAAAAAAATATGCTGACGAATGTATTGCCCAGCACAATGCTTCGGAAAAAGTTTCGTTTCTTCCTTCAGACTTTATGAAAGACGCGCTTCCCCAAGGGGTTGATGTTATTCTTGCATTTAATATTATACACGGTCTAAATCCTTCTGAAAATGAAATATTGGCAAAAAAGGTTTATCACTCACTCCATGAAGGGGGTATCTTTGTAATTCTTGACCAAGTAAAAGGCATTGGCGGAAGCTCTCAATTATCAAAAGCAACGACCTCTTATATGGCTCTAAATCTATTACATCAAGCAGGGGGAAAGACCTATTCCAAATCCGAAATAGACAATTACACAAAAATGGTTGGCTTTAGAAAAACAGAACTAAAAAAACTGAATGCCCCGGGATTTGGATTGGTCATTTGTTATAAGTAATCTGTTATGGTTAAGGCGATGTATAATAATACTAGGTAGCACCTTGTACATAATCCGATAAAGTAACTAAACTCATAGGTTTAGAAGCATACTCTCCCATCACATTTCGACACACTCAATAACTACCCGGCAGCTCAAAAGAATACAATAATTACCCTTATTATATAGATATTTTATGAAGAAACGGGAGTTTGTAAAGGGAAAATATCCCTTATTTGTAGGAGTTTAAGTTTTATGAGGCTGTCCAAAGAGGATATTTATACGAAAAATGAATTTATATTTATTATTTTAAATGGCTCTTTATTGAGGATTTATTAAAAAACAATTCTTTTTAGAGCCAAAAACTAACAAATTATCAGTTTTCAACAATCGTTTTTACCTTTCTGGGCAGTCTCTTTTTCTTTTGGGGGTTGCAAGGAGCATTTTTACAAGTGCCTTTCTGAATGATAGCTTGAGCGCACAAGGGGTCCACTTTCGACATATTTCAATCCGATTTTTAGCCCAACCTCGCGATAATGTTCAAAAAGTTCGGGGTGTATAAACTCGTGGACAGGGAGGTGCATTTTGGTAGGTTGGAGATATTGACCAATCGTGAGAACATCACAACCATGTTTATACAAATCTTCCATAATCTCATATACTTCTTCCACCCTTTCACCCAAGCCCACCATAAATCCGG
Source organism: Bacteroidota bacterium (assembly GCA_963169475.1). Taxonomy (GTDB): domain Bacteria; phylum Bacteroidota; class Bacteroidia; order J057; family J057; genus JAAFHL01. The sequence continues at coordinate 8,203 of CAUJFT010000018.1, forward strand.
ACTTAGTTCTTGCCCCCATTTCCTTAGTACGAAGGGTTTGCTCCAAGGACCGTTCGTATCGCGCTTGGGGGCGTACTCTCCGGTAAAGTCTTTTCACCGTCTCCATATTGTGGGAGATAATTTCCGGCATTTCATTTACAATCAGTGCCAAAGCCTCCCAATTTGCCTTAACATCAGGGATTAGGGTTTCAAGAGTAGTCTCCGGGCTTAGTTTTTTGGTTTCTCTAATCGTAGCCGCCCAAATTTCTGCGCCACTATCTTTGAGTTCGTCCCTATTCACCGAAGTGATTACCGCATGTTTAACCTTCATTTTTGCGATAGCCTGCGCTACGCGAAGCGGCTCTTCGGTGTCAAGTCCGATGGGTTTCCCCGTTGCGACTGCACAAAAAGAACAAGAGCGTGTGCAAACATTCCCTAGAATCATAAAGGTTGCCGTTCCTGCGCCCCAACACTCTCCCATATTTGGGCAGCGCGCACTTTCACAAACGGTATGCAACTTATGATTATCAACGACTGTTCTTACCTCTGTGAAGGTTTGCCCGTAAGGGAGCTTTACCCTCAACCACTGAGGGCGGGGCCCATTTCCGGGCATATTTTTTGCGGTTAATTCCGGTATAATTACCATAATTATCTCTATTTAATCCCATAAACATACGCAATATAGGATTTGTTTTTTATTATACAAAAACTGTCTGTATGCTGGCTATTTTGCTCCCTAAAACACTTTATTTTACTTTGCTTCTTCGTTTTTTTTATCCTCTACCTTTTCTTTTTTTACTTTTTCCTTCTTAGGTTTTTTTTCTTTTACTTTCTTTTCTTTTCCGAAATCACTATTTTTCTTAATCTCATTTCCGTCCTCATCAAACTGATGCTCTCTTTGAATATTATCATTTTCAGGTGTCGGCTTCTTGATGATTACGGGAGCCTCTTCCTTTACCGGTTCTTCTTTTTTCTCTTTCCCTTTTTTCTTTTTCTTAGGTTTTGTCATAGGCTCTGGCTCCTCTTCGGATAGCTTAACGGGTTCCTCTTTGGAAGCAGGGACGACTATCTTTGTTTCAGGCTGTTTGGTTGTTTTTTCGTCTTTAGGGATGACAACCTTCACTTCCTTAGGAGCGTCCCAAGTTTCTTGTCCGGTAATATTAAGCTTTCCTGTTTTGTCTCCCTCCTTGACAAAAACATATCCGTTTCTAAGATTTCCATTACACACAGAGTATTTGAAAGGAGTAATATTTCTTCCGGAAACATCAATCATTCCCCACTTTCCGTTCTTTTTTGCCATCGTTACATCATAATTTTCGGGAAATGCTTGTACGACATCATACTCAAACGCTAAGGCTCTCTTTCCAGATTTATCTATAAACCCCGCTTTTTTATCCATAGAAGCCTGTGCAAGCCCGTGAGCATAAGCCCCGATAAAATCATAGCTTAACGGAGCGACTTCCTCACCCTTATCGTTAAAAACTCCCCATCTTTTTCCAAGACTTGCCCTTATCATTTTCTCGTCAAAATACCTTTCGGCGTTGAAAAGATGGGGGTCTCCCGGCACCCTACCCACCTGTTCAAAGATTACCGGTAAAACTTCCTCTCCACCTACATTAATGACACCCCAACCCGGACCGTCAGAAACAGCCATCAACCCATTATCGGGGAATAATATCAGGTCGTATTTATGTTCAGCGATTTGTGCGCCTTCGGCATTTACAAGCCCCCATTTGCCCGCCTTTCTTACGGCAAAAAGATTAGGGGAAAACGCTTTATATTCTTGATACACAAGGTTAATTTTTACTTCATGGTCGGTATTAATCATTCCCCATTTATCATTTTGGAGTACCCATGCGTATCCATGCCTAAAATCCATTACCTTTTCGTAAATCTGCGGAATGATTACATTTCCCCGATTATCACAAAATCCCCACATCCGCTTACGCGAACACGCATAAAGCTCGTCCTTTTGTGCATATCCGAACGAAAGAAAAAGAACCTGAATTAATGTAAGTACAATTACTCTTTTCATCTGTTAATCTAAAATTATCGTTATAATCCAAAACCTCCCCCAAAAGTTAGGTTTTAAGGTCAATATTCCGGCAAATTTGCAAAGCATGATTCGATTTTCAAAACGTTCGACCGCTATTTTATATTTTTTGCAAAAAAAAATGTAAAAATATCGGTCATATTTAAGGTAAGCCTCGAGTCGATTGAGCAATATTTACGCTTCTATGTACATCTATATGAGCAAATCGAAACCTCTCTTTCTTTCAAAGAGGTAAACCCGTTCTTTTTGGCAGTTTTTTATGGATAAATATGTGTTCAAGGGGTTATTATGTAAGGCGAATTTCCAAAAAGCCAATGAGGTTTGACACCGTTTGTTACAAAACATTATTATTGTACCGTTTTATTCATATACAAGAGGGATTGCTATTTTTAAATAGATTTGTAAAATAAAAAAAATTGGCCAACCCTCTCGGCGGCCAATACTCCCTATCTTATTCATATTCACTAACCTAGTTCTTTATTCTCAATTAGAGTGTCTTCTTATTTTGTATAAGCCCTCAAAAACAACTTTTAAATACGTTAGTTGTACTATCACTTTAATACTACCGTTAATTTGTTGTGAGAACGTATATATCTTCTGTGGGCAACAATAATGCCAAGTACGTAAAATATATTTCACCAATGAATATTTTTTAGTTTATGAAACGGAAATAACTGAATAATCGTCTATACTACAACGAGCTTTCGCAAATTATCTAACAAAAACTATTTCTATTTTAAATAAAGACCATAGAATGAACAATCTTATTTATTATATTTCTGTATGTAATAGTGGACACCCTAAGCAAAAAAATGGACACTTTTGTAAACACAAAGGCGGGAGTTCGTTATTGGAGGCATTTAAAACAAAAATAGCAGAGGCTGGCCTAACTGAAAAAGTTTATCTTCGAGAATCTGGCTGCATGAATCAGTGTATTGACGGAATAAGTGTAAGGGTTTTCCCTGGAAATGTTTTGTACGGGAAGGTTAGCCATAGCGATATTGAGGAGATTATTCAAAGTCATCTGATAGGCAATATCCCTATACAACGACTTAGGCTGACAATACAAAACCGTTTTTGGGAATAATCTATTCCTATTTTCTTCTTCATCTGACACAAGAGGGGAGGCTCATCCAACACGTAAATATAGTCTTATCAAGCGATTTATTGAGGGGATAAGCAATCATAATGGCTGACCTCTTTCTAGTTTATAGTTATGAAAAACAGGTCCATTCCCATTCCCTGTAGTATAATCTTTTCCCGAAAGGATTGCGCCTCTAAGGTAATCGAGGGCAGCCTGAACCGCCGCTTGTAAAGGGAACTGATGTGCCAGAAATACGGCAATCGCAGCAGAGAGCGTACACCCCGTTCCATGAGTATTCTGGGTAGAAATCTTGGGGGCAGAAAACTCATATACTTGGTATGCACTAGGGATAAAAAGTAAATCCGCACAAAAATCAGTTGGTAGGTGTCCGCCCTTAAGTAAAACGGCTTCACTTTCCCACTGTCCCAAATGAGTGATATACAATTCCATATCGGTAATACTATTGAGCTTACGATTTAGTAAGACCTCCGCTTCCGGAACATTGGGAGTAATCAAGTTGGCAATAGGGAACAGTGTCGTCTTTAATGCCGATATCGCCTCTTGTTTTAGCAAACGGTCTCCGCTTGTGGCTACCATCACAGGGTCAAGCACTATATTTTTTACTTGGTATTCCTTTAATTTTTGCGCAACGGCATAAATTACCTCTGGAGAATGAAGCATTCCGATTTTTACAGCATCTGTACCAATATCGGAAAGAACAGCATCTAATTGTTCCTTAATTGCTGATATAGGAACGGGATAAATAGCAGAAATACCCATTGTATTTTGGGCAGTAATAGCAGTAATAGCAGCCATTGCATATCCTCCTAATACGGTTATTGTTTTTATATCTGCTTGGATGCCCGCTCCTCCACCACTATCTGAACCGGCTATGCTTAACACACGGGAATAACGTTTCATTTCTTTTTTCATACGGTTTACACTTTGGATAAACGATAGAATCCCATTGGCTAAAAATTAGAAAGTACCGCTACTCCGTCTATAAGAAAAAAACAGAGCAATTCTGCCATGATTTATTATGCTCCGAAGCTCACAGAAGTCCGTTAGACGTGGAATAACCTCGCCTCCTCCTTGTAAGTAGAATGAAAACAAGGAAGACTTAATAGATTAAACCTATAGCGTTTAATCTCTATCCATAGAATAGATATACAAAAGTAACAAAATCAAGAGATATTTCGAGCGAAAATTTCAGAAACTTTATTGACGCTTTATAGCGATTACGAGAACAAGAAAGAGAGAAGAATATTGTCTCCTCTCTTTCTCTCTTAGAATTATTTGATTGGAAAGGAACAAATCAAAAAGGTAAATCGTCGCTATCGTTAAGTTGAGTAATATCCGCAGTACCTTCTATGGGTGATACGGAGGGTGCTACTGCGGGAGGTTGAGCAGAAGCCGTACTAACAGGATTCATTCTCCAAGCCTCTAATGTATTAAAGTATTTGGTTTCTCCTTGAGGACTAAGCCATTGCCTCCCTCTTAGGTTAAAGGATACTGTTATCTCGGCACCTAAAATAAAGGCATCTAATAAGCCGCATTTGTCCTGAACCAATTGAAAGGTTACGAATTGGGGGTATTGGGGGTTTTCGGCAATTTCTAATACAAATTCCCTTTTTTTGAAACTTGAATTCACTTCCTGAGTATCAAACTTTGCGTGTAGCTTTCCATTAATTTCCATTGTATTTATATAATTTAATTGGTTACAAAAATTTTATGCTTCTTAGCGTAGTGTACCGGATTGAGGCAAGCACTATAGTGTATAATTTTGCATTTAGCTCTACCCGGAGGGGCAACCCTCTTTCCTTATAATGTCTTTCTTATTTTACGAAAAAACTCGTTATAGAATCGAATACTAATGTCGTGTCTTATTTCGTGGTTTGAAATTACAATACAAAGATAAAACACATTTCTTTATCTTGTATGGAAAAAATAATATTATTGGTAACTGAAAACTTGATATTCAGAAGTATTGATACATTATACGAAAATCATACATTATTGTTGATTTTTTTAGCAAAGCCCGCTTATTTTGCGTAATAAATATACGATTTTGATAAAACAGAAAGTCTGCTATGGTTCAAGAGGTATGGAGAAAATAAATCGGGGGGGGGAAATAAATATATGGTTTTGTATTTAAACGGGTAATCTCCATTTTGAGAAAGCAAGCAGTTTATTCCCAAAAAAATAACGGCTACACGGTTTTTGAGGCTAAAGAAGTAAGAGAGTAGTTATAAAAATGAAAAGTGGCTATTCTATTGGAATAGCCACTTTATCTGCTCCCCGGGCTGGACTTGAACCAGCGACCC
>CAUJFT010000019.1 GCA_963169475.1 Bacteroidota bacterium
ACCAATCATCACTGTGCATATGATGCGGTGGCTAGCTTAAGTTCTGTTAAAAGCGACTTCCTAACCGATGGTTTCTGGGCTAAAAGTTTTAAAGAAGAACTTCCGATTCCGGGTGCATTTGTTAGTTTCCTTGTAAGAATGGAAAATGTTACCGAACAAGTTCTTGGAAAGGATAAGTCTGCCTCTGACCCTACAGAAATAGAGCAACGTAAAGCGCAAATTATTGCTAAAGCCGAAGAAGGTAATGATTATTCCGTAGAAGTAAAAGAGTATTTTGCTGGTAGTGAGTATTATATGCTTGTTTATGAGAACTTTAGAGATATTAGGCTTGTGGGAGCCCCCCCTTCCTCTATCGGAAAATACGGAGGAGATACTGACAATTGGATGTGGCCACGCCATACAGGTGACTTTTCTCTACTTAGGGTATATGCCTCTAAAGATAACCACGCAACAGGGGAGTACAGCGAAGAAAATGTGCCTTATAAACCCAAAAAGTTCCTCGCACTTTCTCTTGACGGAGTAAAAGAAGGAGATTATGCTATGGTAATGGGCTATCCCGGCAGTACTGACCGCTATCTAACCTCTGACCAAATTAAGTTCGCGCTGGACCAAACCAATGGCGACCGCTACCACCTGATGGACCAAAAGCTCAAAATCTGGAAAAAATATATGGATAAAAATGATACTATCCGTATCGCGCTTGCTTCTGATTATGCTAGCCTTGCAAACTATTGGAAATACATAGAAGGGCAAACTACTATGCTCAAAAGATATGATATCGTGGGTTTGAAAAAGAAGGAAGAAGATGAGTTTAATAGGTGGGCAATGGATAAAGCCGAATACAAAAATGTATTAAGTGATATTGCCGGGCTACATAATGGCTACAATAATGTAGATAAATTTGTGAGTTACCTCAATTTTGGTCTATTCGGGGCGCAAGCGAGTATTATTGCTTCTAACTTTATGCGACTACAGATGGCAATGGAGGCTGACCCTACTTCAGGTACTAAAGCGGCCGAAAAGGCAAAACCAAGAGTAGAAGAACAATTCGCTTCTTTATTTCCGCGTGTAGATAAGGACGTAATGACAGCAACTCTATTGTCTTTCTATAATGATATCCCCAAGGATATGCACCCAAAAGAACTTACGGATATTCTTACCTCAAAGGTTACCAAAAAAGGAAAAACCGTAGAGGAAAAGTTTCGTATGTGGGTGGATAATGCCTACAAAGTATCTGTAACAACTGATAAAAATCGCGCCATGGCACTATTGGCAAAACCCGACCTCAAAGTATTACAAGCTGACCCTATTGTGTCTTTGGTTACGGGTATCGTTAAGAGCTTCCGTAGCACAGTAGCTCCAAAATACGCCGCCTTTGATGGAGCCATGTCCGGACTTGCAAAAACCTATATCAAAGGATTAAGAGAAATGCACCCGGATAAAAAATTCTATCCCGATGCAAATTCTACTATGCGTGTTACTTATGGCAAGGTGGCAGCTTATCGCCCCAAAGACGCTATGTTCTATGATTATTATACCACCTTTGATGGAGTAATCGAAAAAGAAGACAATACAAGCGATGAGTTTACGGTACCTAAAAAGCTGCATCAATTATGGGAGCAAAAAGATTACGGACGATATGCTCTTCCTAATGGACAGCTTCCCGTTTGTTTCCTTACAACGAACGATATCACAGGGGGTAACTCCGGTTCTCCGGTAATGAATGCTAAAGGGGAATTAATTGGCTGTGCTTTTGACGGAAATTGGGAGGCAATGGCTGGCGATATTCATGTATTTCCTAACCTTAACCGTACTATCTGTGTGGATATTCGCTATGTATTATTCATTATCGAAAAATACGCAGGAGCTAACAATATCATTAATGAGTTAGACATAAGAAAAGGTAAATCTTCCGGACAAGATTAATTTTGTCTTAGCGTTCTTCTTATATTTCTCCCCAAATCGCAACGTGATTTGGGGAGTTTTTTTTATGAGATGAGCTTCGTTTTTCACTATATAAGAATAGGGTATCTTGTGTGTGGTGTTTCGCTTTTACTTAACATGAGAGAACGCAACCCCAATTTAAAAAAGGCTACATCAGTTTGTTTTTAGTAGAAACAGTAGCTACATAGCTTTTCAGGTAATAAGGTTCATAGTCTGCCAAATTCTCAAATTCTTTGTTTTTATACTTTGTGGTTAATTTTTGGGCGAGTAAGTTAGGGGAAAACGTTTTTTCGGGTAAAAATAAAGCATTTTTATGGGCTGAAAGAATAGATTTACATTTAGATGCCCCATTTCCACAGAAGATTACCTTTCGTAAATCAAGCATTTCATGGAAAGTATCTTCTTGAATAATCGTAGCATTATCTTGAACTTGCTTTTGCCCTAAAGAATCAAAAAAAGCACAATAGACCTCCATTCTCCTTGCATCAATCATAGGGCAAACCCACGCCTCTAAAATCTCCGCTACGGGAAGAAAAGAAAGAGCGATTGTTTCAAGGCTACCTAAAGCCATCAAGGGTAAATTAAGAGCCATAGCAATTCCTTTAGCAGTAGAAACCCCAACCCTTAGCCCCGTATAAGAGCCGGGTCCTCCATTTACTGCTACTGCGTCCAAATCGGAAATACTCATTCCGGCTTCTCTCATTAGAGATTGAATCACGGAGGTAATTAAACGTGCATGAGATTTTTCTTGATGATGCTCCCACCTTATTAGGGTTTTTCCCTCATGAATTAATCCTACTGACCCGCTCTCGGTTGCTGTATCTATCCAAAGTATATTTGTCATAAA
>CAUJFT010000020.1 GCA_963169475.1 Bacteroidota bacterium
CGCCTCCTACGCCATCTGTGGATCCAAATACGTCGGCTTCAAGAACCTGACTATCCCCCAAAGATATTGTTAGGGTATCAATGATAAACTTTCCTTCTTGTGTAAGCACCGCAGAACCAGAATTAAAATAAAGAAACGCCGAACGCTCTATACTAACACTAAGCGAATCATTTTGAGCAAAGATAAGCGGGAAGTACAAGAAAAATACCGAAAAAATGAAAGTACGCATATATCTTCATTATTAATTATAATATTCTAAGGCTGTCAATTTCAGAAACAAAAATAAATAAATATTCGGATTAACCGCACGAAAATTCCAATATTTCAATAAGGAAACTACTGCTGCGGGATATTTTATAGCTAATCTCTGCAATACTAAGATTAGCTTGGGATTTGACATTGTTGAATAAGTGGTACTGCCATTTTTCTTAAAATGGCAAAATTTTGTGAGATATATCCTATTCTTACTCTTCTGGCTTGAGCTTCCTTAAGGGTTACATTGAAATTTTTTACTACTAATAAGGTACCCCTTCTGCCCACAAATTTGTGTTACCACTCCCCTAATGATGGGGATATGACCGTAATTTCATTCAATTTTTTCCGGACACTTGTACTTGTCTAAATTATTCTCGTTCACCATAAGATGTCTCCAAAATAAGCATATCTTCATAACCATACCCATTACTTATATAGGCGAATAACCGCGCCAATACGACGTTACTCATCAAGAGTATAACTTTATCCGATTACAAGTAATCTTCAAAATTCATGAAGGTATGTTTGATGCTAAGTACTCGCTTGAAATTAGTTTATAATATTATTTTTAATTAAAAAGGTGATAAATAGCTATTTGTGAGAACTAAGAACTCATCATTAAAAACTAAGAACTACTTAAATTTATTCTCCTTTAACTATATTGATTTTTTTTACGAAAAGATAGCTCTTTTTTCGTAAGGTTAATTTGACTAAAAAGACATCTACGCAAAATAATAGAGTGGAAAGTTTAAAGAACTTTTTGCATTACATTCACTTTTTGGAGAGAACCATTTTGAAGCCGGCAATAATAATTACCAGCACTAAGCCCCGTACCGTCAAAGACTACCTCATGTTTTCCCGATGGATATTGTCCGTTTATGGGCGTAAAAATAACCCTGCCCAAGGCATCAAGAATTTGTACACAAGTGAGACCTCCAAGCGTTTCAAAACGGATATTCGTCTTTTGTGCAAAAGGATTAGGGTAATTGTCTACGGATACTAAATCTTGTTTATGAATAATATCTCCAATACTTACGGCCGTACAATCTGCGTTCACCACAGGAAGTGCCTGAAAATTATTAAGAAGGATAGTATTTAAATCCGGTTGAGGCACACAGAACCAGTCTTTTAGAATGGAGGCATACACTGAACGGAAATCGTATTGCATAGGTAGGTTGTCGTTCACGGTTGTAGTGGCAGGAATTACGGGATTACTTCCCAAAATCCCTCCTTGTACTTTGGAACCAAATAGAAACATCGGACCTGCTGCGCCATGGTCAGTTCCCAAACTTGCATTGGATTGAATCCTTCTTCCAAACTCCGAGAAAGTCATTCCCATCACTCTATCATTAACCTGAAGGTATTCAAGGTCCATCTGAAAAGCATAAATAGCATCTGAAAGCATTTTGAGTAGTTGGGCGTGTGTGCCGGTTGTGCTTGCGCCGCTCTCCACTTGTGAAGCATGGGTATCAAATCCGCCTACTCCCACTAAATATACCCGTGTTTTTAGCCCTCCCTTGATTAAGCGGGCAATGATTTTCAGCACTTCGGCGAGGTAATTTGTACCTACTGCGGGATACCCCGAATATTGATTAGTAACGGAGGCATAAGCACTAAGAATACCTTGTGCATACTGCTGCGTTTGATTTGCAATGAGCCGGATATAAGCAAGTTCGTCTCCGGCAGGGGTATTAGGGATAGGGTCAGGGTTTCCGGTAGCCCAATTGTCAAAAATAGAGGGGCTATTTACCGTCATTACCATATTAGCGGCTGGACCCTGAAACATCAACGGCAGGTTCATTCCAAGCTGAATCGCAAGCGGGTCAGGCATAACAGCATTGGGATAACCATTGGGGAATCCGGGGAAATCTATATCGAGGTATCTTCCAATCCAACCGGTTGTGAGTACTTGGTTGCTGTCAGAAGCCGATGTCCAGATATCGGTGGAACGAAAATGGGAAAAGTTAGGAGAGGGATAACCCACAGATTGTATAATCTGCAATTTATTTTGATTATATAACTCCCTCATTCCCGTCATAGAGGGGTGAAGTCCAGTTTGAGTAGTTCCGTTTAAACCGAGTACCTGATTTTGAGGAATAAGCACATTGGCGCGTGCAGTGCTAAGTTTGCTATATTGGTCTAAGGGAATAACCGTATTTAGCCCATCATTTCCACCACTTAAAAATATACAAACTAATACTCTATCTGTATCTGTTTGTGCGGCTAAAAGCGAATTGAGTGCGGGGCTTTCAGCAAATGCTTTAATAGAAAAACCGCCTAGAAGAGAAGGGAGCAATGCTGCGGGAACAGTAGTCTTTATAAAATCACGTCTTTTCATTTTTTTTAATTTTTTAGGATAAATGGTATTCGGCAAAGGTCATCATGCTTTGATAAAATGACTTCAAACGCGTATATACAATATTATAATACATCTGGTAGTTAGGGTCATTTACCGGTGTTCCGGCATAATCATTCCATGCTTCAATCCAATAGACAGGGTCGGTCTGCCCGGAAAGTAAAATACTCTTCAGGGCATCTCTTCCGTTTGGTCCTAAATCAATACTATAAAGATACTTGATAGAATCAGCGATAAGAGAATCTGGATTGCCTGGGTCCGGCATGGTTTCGGCAAAGGCAACAGGATTGATTTCCAATGTGGCTAATCCTCCGCCTATATTTACTCCGTTTAAGAGATTCTCCATCGTTTCTATACGTTTGGGCAGGGTGTCCGAGTTAATCCATAATTCATGGAACATGGGGGTTTGGTAGTAAGGCAAAAATCCAGATACACTATCCGGCTCCCCTATTTCCATTGCGGTAGATGCTGCGCGTTGCCAGAGATATTCCCATGCTTTGTATTGCTTGTTAATGTCAGAATTATCAGGGAAAATGATTCCAAATTCCCGCGCCATACCGGTATAAAAGTCTAATGGGTTCTTAATGACACAACCTACTTGCATGAAATCATAAAAATGTTCACTTTTAAACAAGGCATCTAAGACGGGGAGTATTTCATAATTATTATTTCGGAAAATAGTGGCGAGCGGTTGAATAATATTGGTTTCAATGGTGCTATCTATCTTGTAGTAAACAAAAAAATTATATAATTTCCGACAGATATGCAGAGCTACCTCTTGGGTATCAAAAATCATGTTTAGCAAGGCATCTAATTCAAGTACTCCTCCATTTGTACCAGCTTGCCCTTGAATTACAGTATTGCCATAGAAGGCTGAAAATGTTTTGTTTCCGGTATCATGTTTTGTAAAGTCGAAATAATAGCTAATAGGAGCTGTAAAGGGATTGAACCGGTGTCCAGTGAGTACTCTTGCCGCTGCCTTTACATCGTCTTCTGTAAAAGGAGTTCCCCCGTCTTTGCCTACAGTGAACAACTCTTGTAGCTCTCTTGCATAGTTTTCGTCGGGAGCATCTTTTGAATTTAAATATCCGTTCAGATAACGAAGCATTGCGGGATTTAGGGTAACTTGTTTTACGAATGCTTTAAAGTTCCCCAATGCAAACTGACGAAGTACCTCCTGATACTGATAGAGTGCCTCTCCCGATATAACAAGTTCTCCTTCCACAGCAAAGTGATTATGCCAAAAGAGAAGTAGTTTTTCCGTAATACTCCGCGATTGATGGAGCATGTTAGCCACCCACCATGCTTTTAAAGAAGCCATTCTTGCATTAATAATCAAAGGATTACTTAATGGTATAGCAGCATTTACCCAAGTCTGCCCAAAAGGAACATCAGGGTCGGCGGTCTGATTGCCGTAATGATTCAGTGGAGGAGAGGGGGTAGGGGAGGCGGTAAGAATTTCATCTACCGATTGAGACATGGTTTTGGATAAAAAATAATCAATGTCTTGTTTGGTTGCTCCAAACATTGTTCTTTTGAGCAAATGTTTTACCTGCTCCGCTCCCCATGTGCCCGAGTAAGGCGTGAGTCCAGAAAGCACCTTTTGAGTACGCATAGGGGCTTGCCCTTTCAGAGGTTTGAATGTTAAAAATGTACGCCTATCCATATTATATAATGATTATTTGAAGGGATATTTTTTTTAAAACTTTTGTAATTACAAAAATAAAATAAAATAATGCAAATTTGTTACCAAAAAAGGTTCTCAAAACTTAATATATAAAGGTAGCCCAGCTTATTCTCATGTATAAATATCCATAGCAAAATAGCGCAATGCTCCCCCTTTTTTCACTCTTTTAGCCACCAATTCGCATAAAAACAATAATTATCTCAAAAAATTCCTAAATATTTAAGACGTTTTTTTTCGTTAAAGGTTTAAGCGGAAGTCAATATAACCCTAATTTTTTTATCAGCGAAGGCAGAGCTTAACCTCGAAGGGGTGATAAGTAGTTATGAATGATGAGTTTTTAATTTTGAACTTTATTATTATCAATTATTTACTTTAGGGAGGTTCTAAAAATACAATTTCTATAAAATTGACAAAAATTAAAATATTGTAAATGAATTGATTTATTCCTTGTTTGTGGTGAATTTTTAATTTTTAGAACTATGCTTTATACTACTTATTCGATAGGAACTATAATCATTTTACTCCTTCGCGGTGAATTTAGGCTTTGTCAAGGGGAGGAGTATGCCAAGTGTGATGTTTCGCTTTCGCTTAACATGACAAGAAGAAAACTTTGTTTATTATCATAAAAAAATGTAGGGCAGCGTAAAAAGATAGGTAACCTCATGGCAAATAAATGGCTATCGGTTACCTATATCCTGCAATCAGCAGTATGGATTAAATAATACTTGTTTTGAAAATCATAAATAATTGATGGTGACGAAATTAAAAATTAATTATCACTTAGACAAAGCCTACTCTGTAATTGGTTTCCTCTATTAAGCTAATCTTAAAAATGTTGAGCAAAAAGATTATTCCTTCATCACCTTGCTGCGTTGCAATACTTGTCCCTTGTCATCTGTGAGTATCACAAAGTAAATCCCTGCCGGTTGTCCGGTCAAGTCAAGGAAATTTGTACCTTTCTTGTTGAGAACGAGTTGCCCTATTGTATTTCTTAGTTCCACATTTGTTTGGGCAGAAAAATTGAGTTGATTATTAGTTGGATTCGGATAAATATTGATTACGTTACGTATATCCGGCTCATTAATATCTGTTGTATTAGAGAATAGGTCAAAAGAAGGCCAGCTAGTAATCGAGGGTAAGACATTCCAAACTAGGTTATCCATTGCCGAATTAATGTTTCCTGCTTGGTCTCGAGTGTTAAACAAAATAGCCCAATTGAGTTTAGAATTTCCATTCCGCACAATTTCGGAACTTGTACCGGGTAATGAACCTAAGTGCCACCAATTATTATTGGCATTGACCGCAATACCACAACCATAATTAGGGTCATAGACAGAAGCCTTGACCATCGTATCAATCGTTGCTGGTAGTAATATATCAGGGCGTGTATTAAAGCGGTCAAAAGCACAAACCAATTTTAATAAATCTTCGCAAGAAGCAACCCACCCGCCGTGAGCGTCCATGAACTCTAAATTAAAGCCCCCGTATGGCCAAGGAACAGCCGATGAATTATTGTAAACAGAGGAGGCGAGCGGCGCGCCGGGATAATCATAATAATTTACCTCATCAGGAAGTTGATTAGAGAGTAGATTAAATCCTAGTTTCGTACTAGTTATACCAAGAGGGGTTAGAATATTATCGCGTACATACGCTTCATACGTTTGTCCTGTGATTTTTTCAATCACCCTTCCCAATACACAATATCCCACATTAGAGTATTTAGACTGGGTTCCGGGTGTGAAGTCAAGCATTTTGTGAGCAAGCATATATTGAATCACTACGCTTGGTGAAGGAGGAGAGGATACGCCCATCGTTGTGGCAATATTATAGGCGTTAAACATCGGGTCTCCGGAAATATTTCTATCCCAACCGCCCCTATGTTGAAGCAGCATTCTCACGGTAATAGCCGTATCGCGCGGGTCTAGTATATTTTGATAAATAGCATCGTTTAGGATTCCATTGGGACCGAACACCCGCGCATTTAGGTCTAATAGTCCTTGTTCAAAAAGTTTCATACAAGCCACTCCGGTAACAGGTTTTGATAGGCTTGCAATCCGAAAAATATCCTTTGGATACACGGAATCTTGGGTTGTTGTATTCGCAAATCCGAACCCGCGATTGTAAACCAAACGTCCTTGATAGGTAATTGCTAACTGCCCGCCTGGCACATTGTAAGTCGTCATGAGATTCCTCATCGCCGTGTCAAATTTTGCCAATTGTGGGACATACACACCCGTTTGCGCCTTAGTGCTAATAGCTAACATCGTAACTAAAATGACTGAAAGTAAATTTGTCTTCATCTTGTTTATATTTAGGGATAAATGGTTCTTTATCGATTGATTTTTATGCTGATTGAGACAACTCTGGTATAATCCCTGAAAAATTGGGATAACCTTTTTGGATTTTTTTTAGCTTTTGTGCAAAAATGTCTGCATAACTAGAAGACTAACACTATATAGTGCAAATGTAGCAAAACTACTGTAGAAAAACCACTTTTTTTTTAAAAAAGTATCTCGCCCCATTTCATACAGAAATAATACATACACTCGTGTTTGGATACGATGATAAAGTACAAATTAGACTATTCATTAAGAAAAGATAACCAGTGTAAAATGGATAATCTTTGTTTTTTAAGTCATAAATAATTGATAATAATATAGTTAATAACTTATCACTACTTAATGGCTTACAACCGTATTATTTTTGAAAGACATTTTGTGGGAAAAATGAGAGATATAGAAAACCCCCTGAATTATCTTGTTCAGGGGGTTTTTACAAATAAAGATGCGTTGGCAGCACTTAGGCTCCGTATAGTTCTGCTACCTTCGTCCAATTAATCACGTTAAAAAAGGCAGAAATATAATCTAAGCGGCGATTCTGATAGTTGAGGTAATAGGCGTGTTCCCAGACATCAAGCCCAAGAATCGGCGTTCCTTGTACCTCAACGTTGTCCATTAACGGATTGTCTTGAT
>CAUJFT010000021.1 GCA_963169475.1 Bacteroidota bacterium
TAATCTGTCTAAAGAGGGCACCGTAATCATAAACGGTAATTTTACTGTCGATCGTTCCGGCGAAACCATCAAGCTAATACAAAATTAATATAATGGAAAACCTGAAGTACAGACTAGGAATAGAGGACGCTTTAAGTCCTCATCTGACCAAAGCACACACAGTATTAAGTAAGTTTGATGCTGAGATGAGGGATGTAACCCATGATGTAGGTAGGGAGGCGAGAAAAATGGGTAGAGATATAGAAAATGAGATTGTAGGCGGATTTAATGAGGCAAGAAGTGCTGTTGGTAAATTCGATGCAGCAATCAAAAAATCCGAAAAAAAAACAGAGAAGATAACCAAGAAGGCAAAGGCGGATAATGAAACAAAAAGCAAATGGAAGGATGCATTCAAGGATGAGTTTTCAGACTTGCCAGGAATGTCTTTTCTTTCTAACCCTTATACAGCGGTTGCGGCCGGTGCTGCTGCTGCTGTTTCGGGTATTGTGATTTTGGGGAGCAAAGCAATGGAAGCGGGAGTCCATTTTTCTGAATCAAAAAGGGAGGTCGGAGCATTTATGAATGAGCTTAGTGGAGATAAACTCGAAAAAGTTACTTCAAAAATAGAAGCGATGGTTCATGTGTTTGGTAAGGACAAAAGGGAAATTACACAGGCTGGTGTCGCATTGAATAGAGCTTTTGGCGGAGAAGCGATAGAGAATATCAATAAAATCCAAAACGCGATGGTTGCTACCAACGGCGCATTGGATTTGGATTACCTAAAAGAGTATTCAACCCAATTTAAAGAAGCCGGATTAAACGCAGACCAACTTCTCGGCTTATCCGTTGCATCTCTTCGAAGCGGGGTCTATCAAGACAAAGCACTGGATGCAGTAAAAGAGGCAAACATCAGACTAAGAGATATGCCCAAAGCAGTAACCGATACATTGAAAGAAATGGAATCGGTAGGAGCTAAGTTCGACATAGAGGGGGAAATATTCAATGCGAATAAACTCAAAATAGCACTTCAAAAAGGGGAAATCTCTACTTTCCAAGCAATGTTATCTATCTCAAAAGCGATGGATAAGCTAAATCCTACCACACGACAACACGCAATCGCAAATATATTTGGCTCTCCGGGAGAAGATGCTGGAAAAGCCTTTTTTGACATGATAAATGCTGGAATCCCATCTATGAACAAACTCATCTCCCAAAATGATGAGTTTACTAAAAAACAACGTGATCAATTGGAATACAGGGAAAAAATAAATAATGAGATTGCGAAGTTTGCGCCGAAAATGACTGAAGCATCTACAGCTGTTGAAAACCTTAAATTGCAAATGGAATTGTTTTTTTATCAAACAGTTGCTAAAGGGATGGCGTGGTGGAAGGAAAATCAGCAAGGGGTCAATGCTGCATTAAACATTCTGAAAGGGAGCGTTTATTCGTTGGGGTTAGGGTTGTACACCTACATGATAGTACCAGTAAAACTATCTATTGAGTATTTAGATGCAATGTATAGGACTGCTGTTGGAGTAGTAGATTTTTTTAAATCAGGATGGAAAGCATCGGCTGGAGGAAATTTTTTAGAATGGGTTTTAGAAAAACTTGGTGATGTAGCCAAGTTAATGTTTAAGATTAAATTCGGAATCCCAATGGGGGGCATAGATAAGGGAACTTCATCGGCTGGGTCAAGAGCAAGGCTGGATGCACCTGAGTCCAGCGGTGTTCGTTTTGGTAAAAGATTTGATTCACCTGAAGCAAAAAAGACAGACAAGATTTCCCCTTTTTCCCCCAAGACCCCCTCTTCAGAGTCCGGTATGAAACTTCCTCCATCAGCAGATGAAAAAGGGGGTGGCGGAACAACCGCTACTGGAGGCGGTCCGGGTGTAAAAAACATTACTATATTGGTTCAAAACCGAATTCTGGTGGACGTAAAAAAAGAAGTAGGTCTTAGTATTGACGAATTTTCAAAAAGTATGGCCGAGGCACTTGCTAGAGAACAAAGAAACGTCGAAAATATGTAATATATAATATGTCAGAAAATAAACCCAAAATAGACAAGATTAAACGGTTATCTCAGGAGGTGAAAATTATTATTAAGAATTTCCCAAAGGTTGCCGGGGCAGCCGCTGTTAACTTCTCAAAAGATAACTTCAGAAGACAGGGCTTCTCCGGAGAACCAAGATGGAAATCTACACTTGACGGTAAAAAAGACGGGGTATTAATAAAAACGGGAACAATGAGAAGACAAATTAAAATTATTTCAGTAGAGGTTTCCGCTTCAGAGTCATCGGTTGTATTTGGTGTTGAGGATAAAAAAGTTAGAGTGTCAGGGTCTGAATATAACGTTTCCGACTATGCTAATATTCACAACGAAGGTGGATTAATTCGCGTGACCGATAAGTCTCGGCGTTATTTTTGGGCGAAATATTACGAGGCAAAGAATAGGAAAAACATGACTAAAGCTCTCTTCTGGAAAAAATTAGCACTTACAAAAAAAACTCATTTTGCGATGCCAAAAAGAAAGTTCATTGGAATATCCGACAGGATGAGTGCACATGTATTATACGTTTTAATGAAAGAGTTAAACAAATGAAACCGATAAGAGGAAAGGATAAAACTATACTCAGGGATTTTGAAGCCGAGTGCCGGGCACTAATTATCAATACAAAATCCAAACTCCCCCCTCATAATGAGAAAAAACGGGACGAAATAAAAGAAAAAATGTTGTCAAATTACGGTTTCTTTTTTGAAACAATTTTTCCACACTATTGCGACGACGGCAATACAAAATGCGCTCCTTTTCATATAGCTGCGGCCGAAATTTTAAGCCGTATGCCAATGGTTTTACTCTTTCTAATATGGTTTAGAGGTGCTGCAAAATCAGTACATTCAAATATTGGATACCCAATCTGGTTGATGCTTAGAGGCGAAATGAAACTTATGCTTTTAATTGGGCTCACAGAAACGAAAGCAATCGACCTTCTTTTTGATACTCAACTTGAACTTCAAGGGAATCAAATTCTTACATATTATTTTGGTGATCAATATTCATACGGTAACTGGGAAAAGGGTTCTTTCTTGACAAAATCGGGAGCAAAATTCTTAGCTATGGGGATTGATCAGGACCCTAGCGGCGCAAGGAATGGTCCGTATAGGGTAGATTATGCGGTGGTTGACGATTGTGACAATAGGATAAAAGCGAGGAATAAAGGATGGGTGAAATCCTGCGTAGAAAGAATCACAAGAGATTTAAAAGCAGCCGGATCGAAAAAGACAATGCGCCTTGTCGTTGCAAACAACTATAAGGTGAAGCATGGATTGATTGCAAAACTACTTGAAAAAACCAAAAAATTATCCAGAACAGTAATATCATGGGTTAATATTATAGATGAAAATGGCAACCCTACATGGGATAGATATAGCCATTCGTACATTGAAGACCTTAGAGAAGATGAAGACCCGTTTGATTTTGAAAGTGAGAGGATGAATAACCCTATTGAAGAGGGTGTGCTCTTTAAGGAGGAATGGTTTTTATTTGGGGATATACCCATCCTAAAAGACTTGGATTCTATAGAGGTGAATATGGATTTAAGTTATACGGATTCTGGGGATTGTAAATCAATTGCAATAATGGGAAGGAAGAATAATAAACGATACCTGATAGACCTTTTTTGCAAACAGTCCAGTCTCTCTGAAGCCATAGGTTGGCTCTACGAAAAATATGAAGAATATGGATTTAAAGACTTAGCAAAATGGAATATCCGATATGAGGCAAATGCGACACAAAAGGTGTTTTATGGCGATTATTTTTGGGACGCAGAGGATGAGTTTGGATATGCAATCAACGAAAAACCAGACCTGAGAAAAAAACCAAATAAAGGAGATAGGATAGAAAAATCATTTGATTTTTATGAGAAAGGCAATATTATAATCAACAAAAAAATCAAAGAAACAACACATTTTAAGTTATTGAAATCACAATATTTAGGGTTTGGCGAAAGCGGAGTAAAAGACGACGGTCCCGATGCCGTGGAAGCTGCATTGTACTATTTGAATCAAGGCATAAGAAAAACAAAAAACTCTGCGAAAAGCCACAAATTATTTCGTCGAAATAAGCAACGCTCAAGGACTTACAGAAGCTAATTAAAACCTTTTTAAAACTTTTTTATCGTAAGTATAGTTGTGACTTTTACTGTAGGTTTTTAATTGCAAAATACTTAAAAATGTGTAGGTTTTTAATTGCCAGATTTTTTTTAGTGTAGGTTTTTAATTGCCGTTTACAATATAGCCGCTTTCTGTTCTTAGGGAAAGGATATAAAATCCACTATCTAGCCCTTGAAGGTCTATATCAAATGTAGCAGATTGGGTATAAACGGGAGATATTACTGTTCTTCCCATCATATCAAACACCTGAATGTCGTAAGTAGTAGGTGTTAAAGCCTCCCATGATAAGTGCAGTATTTGTTGAGCGGGATTAGGGGAAAGTGTCAGATTGTGTATTTCATGCGTCTCCCCGATATGGGTTAAATTCCACGCTATCAGGTCTTGTCGGGGTCCTTCTAATACTGCGCGCATTAGGTCTATTTGTTTTTGGGTGAAAAGATTCATGCAAGAATCTGCCGCATAATCCATGTAGTTTTCAATCATATCCGGAAATTCCGCGCCGGTACTTTCTGTACAAGTATTTTTAGACCAATCACATTGCTGTTGCGCATTATCAGTAGCATCGGGCGTATCGTCTATCCCATCGTCTTGTGTACAATCACCATCTCCCCAAATATGGCGTAGCCCTAAGAAATGCCCTATCTCATGGGTAGCGGTTCTTCCTCTATCTACTAAATTAGCCAACGTCCCGGCAAGGGGATTGTTACTACCTATTGCTTGAAAATGAATTACAACGCCTTCAAGTTCGGGAGCGGTTGCTCCGGAGTTAGCTGGCCAGTTGGGTAGATTATTGGGAGGATAAGCATATCCTAATACGGCAGGACCGATAACAGGTAAAGACATATCACAAACCCAAATATTTAGGTAATAACGTGTGTCCCAAGCATCTACCCCACCTTGTGAACTTTGTTTTACATTGTCATTAAAGGGTGCGAGAGAAAAGCTAGTGGCAGATTGTACGCGATGAATCCCGTTTGTCGGGTTACCTTGCGGGTCGGTATCTGCCAATACAAACTCTATTTGTGCATCTCCGGCAACAGGCTTAAATTCTGCCCGCGTATTAATCGTATCGGCATTCAAGCGGCGGTAGTCTTGATTCAGTACTGCTATTTGATTATGAAAAACGCTATCTGGCAGAAATTGTCCTTGGTCGTTATGGATTGCATGAAAGACTACTTTGATTTTATAGACATCATTGGTCCGTGTGGGGGCTTGCTGTTTCATTTCCCTAAACGCTTTGTTACAACGCTCAATATAACCGGAATTTCGGCTTTCCCGAGCCTGCATTGCTTCGACATACCCACAATGAAATGACTGACTCAAAACGGGAGTAAAAGTGAAACATAATAGAATAAATAACAAAGAAAAAAAACACCTCATATTATTAGAATGAATTATTTTGGAGAAAGGAGATAATTAAAATAACGCTGGCAAAATAAATACAAATCAGGCAGAATCACAATAAAATGCTAGGAGATAAAAGATTTATTTCTGAGAAAACGCTTTTTATTACGGCTCATATCCAAAATAATGGCTACCAATAATCTGACTACGCTTGTTGGTTTACAAGAACAGAATCTTGATAATAGCATTTATCTCTACCAATATCGGCACCAGCCTAATTTTTATGGTGTATTATGAAAAATTTTTTGTACGCTTACGAATCTCGATTACTACTGATTTAGAGGTAGGCGTATGACTTTTGTCAGCGATAGAATCTGCCGGCACCAAAACATTAGTTTCCGGAAAATAGGTAGCGGTACACTGAGGGGGGATATTAAAAGGAATCACGATAAATTTCTCTGCTACTCGTTCCTTTCCGCCATAATAGTTATACAAATCTACTATTTCATTGGGCTGCAATCCTGACTTTCGGATATCTTCCGGATTCATTAGAATCACCCTTCTTTCATTTTTTATTCCTCTGTATCGGTCATCTCTTCCATAAATCGTAGTATTAAATTGGTCGTGGCTTCGGATAGTCATCATCAGAAATTCATAAGGCAGTAGAGGCACTGGTTCATAATCTGAAATACTAAAATTAGCCTTTCCGGTTAGGGCATGATACTGATTTTCGCGTGCGCAGTTAGGAAGGTAAAACCCTTCTTTATTGCGGATTCTTTCATTATAATCCTTGAACCCGGGTATAGTATCCTCAATACTGTCGCGGATATGGTCATAATGTTGAAGATATAAGTCCCAGTTTACTTTTGATTTTTTGCCTAATACGGTCTTTGCAAGGTGGCAAACAATATGAGCTTCGCTCATTAGCTTATCGGAAATAGGAGACAAGCTGCCTCTGCTAGAATGTACTACCCCCATAGAATTTTCTACCGAAATAAACTGGAGTTCTCCATTGATTATTTCTTTATCTGAACGACCAAAGCAGGGTAAAATCAATGCTTCTTCTCCATGAATGAGGTGAGAGCGGTTCAGCTTAGTAGAAACATGTACAGTAAGACGGCAGTTTTGAAGTGCTTTCGCTGTATATTGGGTATCCGGTGCGGCAGACAGAAAGTTTCCGCCCATCGCAAAAAAGACGTGTGCTTTTTGGTGATACATAGCCTCTATCGCTTCTACGGTATTCAACCCGTGATGATGGGGCGGGCGAAACCCAAAGACTTCCTCAATTTTATTTAAAAACGACGGGGAAGCCCTTTCGTTAATACCCATTGTACGGTCGCCTTGTACATTA
This sequence comes from Bacteroidota bacterium, assembly GCA_963169475.1. Taxonomy (GTDB): domain Bacteria; phylum Bacteroidota; class Bacteroidia; order J057; family J057; genus JAAFHL01. The sequence continues at coordinate 6,845 of CAUJFT010000021.1, forward strand.
CTATGTCCGCGGACAGGGCAGGTGCCTGCGCCCGGCTTTCCAATACTACCTTTCAAGAGAAGAAGGTTTACAATTTCCTGAATAGTTGATACCGCATTTTTATGTTGAGTCAGCCCCATTGCCCAACACGCAATGATTTTATGCTTTTGCGCAAAAATATCTGCTACACGCCGGACTTCTTCGTCTAACAAGCCGGTTTGTGCAAGCAGAGAATCATAGCTTTCTCGCTTAAGGTGTGAAATAAAGGACTCGAATCCTATCGTTTTTTCTTGGATAAAAGCAAGGTCAAATACTGTCCCGGGATTTTCCTCTTCTTTTTCTATCAGTAATAACATAATGGCTTTTAGCAACGGCATATCCCCATTGATTCTTACTTGTAAGTATAAATCTGATAATTGTACCTTACGTCCAAGAATACCTCCTATTTGTTGAGGGTTTGCAAAAGCTATCAGCCCTGCCTCTAACAAAGGATTTACACTAATGATAATCGCTCCGTTCTTCTTTGCCTTCTGTAAGGCACTAAGCATACGTGGGTGATTAGTACCTGGGTTTTGTCCCATTATTAAAATTACCTCTGCTTCATAAAAGTCCTCCAATTTTACAGAGCCTTTCCCGATACCTACACTCTCCCACAAAGCCACTCCGCTTGACTCATGGCACATATTAGAGCAATCCGGAAGGTTATTAGTGCCAAATTCACGAACAAATAACTGATAGAGAAAAGCGGCTTCATTGCTTGTCCTACCTGATGTATAAAAAATTGCTTCGTCCGGGTGATTCAATGCTTGCAATGCGTCAGCAATCTTTGAAAAAGCTGCTTCCCAACTAATTTCTTGATAATGAGTAGCTCCTTTAGGTAAATATACCGGTTGGGCGATTCGTCCCTTTCGCCCGATTTCAAAATCGTCTAAAAGCGACAATTCATAAACAGAGTGCCTATTAAAAAAATCTGGCGTAAGCCTTTTGGCAGTCGCTTCTTCCGCTATCGCCTTGGCTCCATTTTCACAGAACTCTCCCAGCCGACTTCTTTCATCGTCCGGGTCCGGCCATGCACAAGACGGGCAGTCTATTCCTCCTTTCTGATTGAGTTTTGACAAAACAGTAAGCCCTCTAAGGATTCCCACTTCTTGATATACATGGCGCATCGCAACGAGTACCGCTGGCACACCTGCGGCTTTCTCCTCCGGCTTGCTTAGGCTAATCCCCGTAAATTTACGCGGCGGCTCCGCTTGAGGAACAATTGAAGGGTTAAGGTCATCGTTCATTTTCCGTTACTACTCTGTTTAATTTTTGCAAATATAGAAAGTTTCCGAAATGAAAACAAGGAAGGTGCTGCGTTAATTTTATATTGACATCTCATTTTTTATTTTTACCTTTGTCCCCAATTTTTAAAAATATTTAATCTTAGGCATGAAAAAAGTAAATTTAGCGTTAGGTGTTGTAGCATCGATATTGTTAATGAGTTCTTGTGGAGGAAATATCACGGGCAGCAGCTCTATCAAAACCTTTGAAGACAGTGTCTCTTACGTATTGGGTGCAGATTTTGGCAAACAAATGATGGATACTAAAAAGGGTTTAGAAGAAAGAGGAAAGTTTGGCTTCGATATGAACCTAATTCAGCAGGGCTTTTCTGATGCCCGCGATACAACAAAACTGAAGCTTTCCGAAGCAGATATTAAAGGAGTAATTGGACGCTTTAACGAAGCGATGAGAAAAAAACAACAAGAAGCCGATGGGGAAAAGAAAACAATTTCTGAAAAATTCCTTACTGAAAATAAAGCAAAAGAGGGCGTAAAAACTACTCCAAGCGGATTACAATACAAGGTAATAAGCACCGGAAAAGGGGGCGAAACACCCGGAATTAATGATACAGTAACTGTACACTATACTGGAACACTTATCAGTGGAGACAAATTCGACTCATCTGTGGAAAGAGGACAGCCTGCAACTTTCCCATTAGGGGGAGTAATTAAGGGGTGGCAAGAAGGGCTTCAGTTAATGAAACCCGGAGATAAATATCAATTGTTTATCCCTTCTGAATTAGGATACGGACCTATGGGAGATGGCTCTGGAAGAATAGGGGGCAATGAAGTCCTTATTTTTGACGTAGAATTACTCTCTGTCAAAAAAGGAAAAGCGGCAGCCGGAAAATAAACAGAAATGGAAATTTTATAAATAGGAAAACGGAGGGCTTGCTTCCGTTTTCCTATTTTATTTAGCAGAATCAATAGTGGTTGATTTCTGTGTATTTTTTATTTCATGCTAAGATGCTAAGAAAGTCAAAGATTTATAATCAGTGTAATCTTAGCATAAATAGAGATTTACTTTTTCTTGGGGTGCTTTTTTTCATTCTTTTTAACAGAGGGTTTACCCGTTTTTTCCCCCTTATGCTTTTTCTTCTCGGTTTTATCTTTTGTAGAATTTTCTACCTCTGGGCGGTGGCGTGTAACGGGTTTTAATCTTTGACGGAGCAGTTCCTTTAGGGCAGAGGCTTTATTTACCTCTTCTTCCTGTCCAAACTTCCGAATTTTGACCGACTTCCCTTTTATTTTTAACGACTCTTCTTGTGCCAAAAGATTCTCTAAGGTCATAAGAGGAATGTCTGCGATTGAGTAAGAATCATAAATCGTAATCGTTCCTATATCATCAGCATCGGTACTTCCTGAATTAATTAAAAAACCGGCAATATCTGCCTTTCGGATTTTGTCTTCGCTCCCTCTAGAAAGGTGAAGTTTTATCCTTTTCAGGTCGTCATCTGCAATTTTCCTATTTCCAATAGGCTCGATTTCAAGCGGCTCTTGCCCGATTTGTAGATAACGATGATAGCCGGATAGCTCTGCGTCCTCGATTATTCCAGAAATAAGGTTAAAAATCATTCCTTTGTTTCCCGCCCTTCCTGTTCTGCCGATTCTGTGCATATAAAAATCCAACTCCTTGGGGACGCTAAAATTAATCACTGCTGGCAAATCTACAATATCTAATCCTCTAGCTGCAAGGTCGGAGGCTATCAAGAAGTCAATATGGTCTTCTTTAAATCGGCGCATGATATTTTCTCTTTCGTTTTGCTCCTGCGCTCCATAATAAGACTCCGCCCGAAACCCATGATTGCGAAGGTAACCCGATAATCCATATATATCCTCTCTCCGATTGCAGAATATCAGTGCTTTGCGAATACCGGTTTGGGCGAGTAGTCCGCAGAGATATTGCTCTTTTTTACCCTCTTTAACCGGAATGTGGAAAAATCGTAAATTTCTAAGAACCTCCTTGGGGGCAATACGAATTACTTGAATATCTTCTATCCGCTCACGAATTTGTTTTTCGGCATCAGCAGAGATGGTTGCAGAGAAAAAAGCAACTTGAGCAGTATTCCGAATTTCTTTGCGAATACTATCTACTTCTTTAAGGAATCCCATTTCCATCATTTTATCCCCCTCATCTATAATAAGATGTTTTATATCCCGCCAAAGATAAGGATAGTGAAAAGACGACAGTACGTCTCTCAACCTTCCGGGAACTGCAACAAGGATATGAGGACCTGATTTTATTTCTTGAAAACTTTCTTCCAACGGTACTCCTCCTATTACTTTTCCTACTCTTAGCTCCTTTCCGGTATAATAAGACATTAAAGCATCTGCTACTTGAATAGCAAGCTCCCGTGTAGGTAGCAAAATAAAGGCTTGCGTACTTCTTTTGAGAAGATTTAAGCGCGAAATCAGCGGTAACCCATAAGCAGCAGTTTTTCCCGTTCCCGTAGGAGCTTCTACAATCAGGTTTTTCCCTTGAAAGAACAAGGGAATAACCATCTCTTGTACCCTTGTAGCACGCCTGAAGCCCAGATTAGCCGCAGCTTCCTTCACGCGCTCACTCAACTCTACTTTTTCAAATAAATTATAATTTCTCATATCGCCCGCAAATTTCGCTTTTTTTATGGGAAGAAAAAAATGTGCTGAATAAAATTTAAGACAAACACATTAAAAGTCATAGAGAATACAGAAATTCAATCAGTAATCGCCATTGAACGAAAACAAAATAGCACAAATTCTTATTCTAAGGCATTTACTCTATACAAGATATTGTTTTACTCTTTATTCAATCGTTAATGTACGATTAAACTTAATCGAATCCCAATTTGATAGTTATATTTTTTAATCTAAGAAATGCAATGGATTGATTATTAGTATAGATAATATTGGTTAAGTAACTATGTCGTTAGAAATATTTTTTTTCTCTTTTTTATGGCAGATAGTTATAACCTTTCTAATCCTTTTTCGTACAAGACCTTTATACACGGGGTTGACCAGGCTTTGACGGGTTGGTGCAGGTAGTGTATAAGCATGCAGTGCATTGGAGGCATAGCACTTTAAAGTACAACCTTTCAAAAACAAATGGCGAAACTTCTTTCGCTCTCGCTGCCTAATTAGATTACGTAGCAAGACGTTTTCCGAAAATCTCCACCCGTTGGTTTTCATTATGGAGGACGTACCGCAAACACGGGTTGCTTCCTAAAAGTGCTGTGGTTTAGGACTAAGATTTAGCAGCAAAATCACTCTGTGAGTCCTGTCGTTCGGAGTCCGGAAGTGAAATAAAGAGCGAATAAGCATGTAGAAGGCACTGCGCTCTCCAGCATCGGACGAGGGTTCAATTCCCTCCAACTCCACGAAGCAAGGCAATTAATAGATTTCTGTTAGTTGCCTTGTTCTTTTTATTAGTTCATATTCTTGGTTTTTTACCCATTAACGAGCGTAAACGATTAGTTAGCCCTAATCACGATGTGGTGTCTTTTTATTAGGTGGAGCGAAAGCGAAATATCACCCCTGCATACCTTTCTCCATTAACCCCAAACTCAGCCAACGTTACCCCCCGAAGCCTGCATACTCTTCTCCATTACTCTCAAACCCGTTAGGGGCGTACCTCTGCATATCCCTAATACAAGGGATTTGCTCGCTTGGGGGGAGTGAAGGGAAAATGAATAGTTTGGTTTATTAAGCTATCACACTTTTGGGGTTGGGCTTTGTCCTTACCGATGAAAAACAAGTAGGGTCGCGTACTCTCTTTTCTTAATTAAGGGGTTGGTTTGTACTTTCTCATCATATTATATTTACCCCTTGAATTTGTAAAACATAAAAAAGGGCAGAATTGAAAATTCTGCCCTTTTTTATCACTTATGCAATCTTAATGCTGCATTGCTATTTTTTCTTTTTTGGCAGTAGAACCCAAGAGTACGATATTGTCTCTATTCTCTGTAACCTCTTTTGCCATATTGCGCGTATCTATTACTCTTCTGGAGTGTTTCACAATCTCGGGAATATCAAAATCGTCGTGGTCTGTTATGAGTATTGTAACATCGTAAGAAGCAAGCATTTCGGGGGAAATATCATTGGAGTAATAAGTGCTTCCGGCAGCTTCATAGCCTTCTCCTTCTACCCAAGGATCAGTAATATCAATATTACTAATTCCGCTTTCTTTGAGGCGAATAATGACAGATTCTGCGGGGGAATGGCGGAGGTCTTTTACGTTCTTCTTGAAAGAAACACCCACGATTAGCACTTTGGCTTGGGAAATAGAAATAGGCAAATTAGCGATTTCTCTCACTACAAGGTTTGCTACATGATAAGGCATACCTTCGTTTACATTTGCAGCAAGTGTGATAAATTTTGTCTCAAAATCGTACTCTCTTGCCAACCATGAGAGGTAATAAGGGTCAATAGGAATACAGTGTCCCCCTACGCCGGGTCCGGGCTGAAACTTCAGATATCCAAAAGGTTTAGTACTTGCGGCTTCAATTACTTCCCATACATTGATATCTCCCATTCTTTCACACAACAGGGCTAGCTCGTTTACTAAGGCGATATTTACACTACGAAAGATGTTTTCTAATAATTTTTCTAACTCCGCCACCTTGGGATTGTCTACCATATAGACCTTTTGGATAACCTTACTATTAGCAAGGGCAGCAACTATGGAGCTTGTTTCATCAATCCCTCCAACTACAATAGGAGTATTAGCGGTATTAAATTGTTTATTACCGGGGTCTACACGCTCTGGGCTGAAAGCGATAAAATAATCTTTTCCGGCGGTAAGTCCTGATTTTTTTAGTACAGGAATCAAATAATCCTCTGTGGTGCCGGGGAAAGTAGTGCTTTTTAGGATTACCAATTGTCCTTTTTTCAAAATTGTGGCTACCCCTTCGCCTGCACTAAGCACATAGGCAAGGTCAGGGTCTTTATTAGCATTAAATGGAGTGGGTACGCAAATATAAATCACATCAGCATCAGCGAGGACATCATAATCAACAGAAGATATAAATGTTCCATTATGGATTACTTCTGCAACCTCATCATCATTTAGGTCTTCAATATAATTTTTCCCATTTTTGAGCGATTCGATTTTCCAACGAGAAGGGTCAACGCCTATGGTTTTGTACCCCATTTTTGCAAATTCAAGGGCGATAGGCATTCCTACATATCCCAAACCGGCAATGCCAATAACAGCAGTTTTGTTCTCTAATTTTCTATACAGGATTTCAGCGTCTCCGCTTAAATTATCCAATAATGCTGGATTAAATAATCTCATATTTCGTTAAATTTAAATGACGGCGCAAAAGTAAGGGTTTTGTACGAAATAATAAAAAAAAAACTAAAATTTTATGGTAAGAAGTGTCAAATCATCTACACTTTCTGCTCCTCTTGCAAATTCAGTAAAGCGTAAAATCAAGGTATCCGTAAGAGATTTGGCATTGAGATGGTCCTCTGATTTCAGTATTTCTATTAACCGTATTTCGCCAAATGCTTCTCCTTCCGGATTAGTCTGTTCGGTCAATCCATCTGTAAACATACAGAGCAAATCTCTTTTTGAGAACTGAATGCTTTTCCCCTCCGGAGGGTTGATATCTTTAAATGCTCCCAAAAACACACATTGGCTCTCTAATTGCAGAACCCCGTTATTAGTAATAAAAATAGGGTAATTATGCCCAGCATTGACGTATATCATCTGTTGGGTACGGGTATCAATTTTAGCGATAAAAAGGGTAACAAATTTTTCTCCCTTAGTCATTTCATACAGCATTTTATTTAGCTCCGTAATGATTAGCGGAAGATAATCATACTGAACACAAAGAGCGCGAAGATTTGCTTGTAAATTAGCCATCAAAAGGGCTGCCCCTATCCCTTTGCCGGAAACGTCTGCTATACAAACATAGGTACTATTTTTCCCTCTCTGAATAATGTCATAATAATCGCCTCCGATACCATGAAACGCAATATTCTTTGCATAAACATCAAAGTCTGTATATTTGCTAAAATCCGAAACCAAAAATTGCTTTTGAATAGATTCTGCTAATTCTAATTCTTTTCGTAGTACTTCTTGACGAAATTTTTCACGGATTAATTGACGGTTATGCAAGGCAGAATATAGAATATGCCCAACTGTTTCTATGAAAATAATATCATTCTGAAGTTCCTCCTCCGAGTCAGCAAAGTTTGCCATAAAAAATACTGCTTTGGTAACCCCTCTTACCTTAGCAGGAACAATATATTCCACTCCCGCTTCGGATAACGTCCTGAAACGCTCTTTATCTACAAAAGAAGGAGCTTGAATCCGTGGAAGTATTTCAGGAATTTCTTTTTTGAGGCTAACAAACCCGTGCAGAATCCCCTCCGTCCAAACCCCCTCTAATTCATAGTAAAATGCCTGTTTTTTTATATTCAACTGAACTTTTAGGGCATTTCTAACCAGCATACAAACCTGATTTGTAGATAAGTCTGGGCTATATACTGAACGGATTAGGTCGAGGAGGGTATCCGCTTCTAATCGCTTTAATTCTAACAACTTTCTGGGGTCTGTTGTCTGATAAGGGTTATAGGCAATCTTTTTGTCCATACGTTTATTTATAATAGTGTTTTTGAAAAGGTATCCCGTAGTCCGGTTCCAATTAAATGAATAGATACAACCAATAAAATTAGGGCAATGCCCGGTATTATCGCAAGCCATTTCCCATTTTCCATCACTAAAAATGGGTAACCTTCATAGACCATTCTTCCCCAAGTCGGGACTTCAAGGCCTACACCAAGCCCTAAGAAACTCAACCCCGACTCTACCAGAATCGCAGAGCCAAATCCCGAAACAGCCATAATAATCAAGGCACTGACGACATTTGGAAGAATATGCCGGACCATGATTCTTGTCCTTCCTAATCCCAGAGAATGCGTAGCTTCTATAAATGGTAACCCTTTTAGCTTGATAACCATACCCCGAACCAAGCGTGCAATGTCTACCCAATTGGTTAATCCAATCGCAAGCTTGAGTTGCCAAAAACCCATACCCATGACAAATCCCAACACAATTGCAAGCAGAAGGGTAGGTACAGACCAGATTACAGAAATGATAGCCATTAATATTTTATCCGTCATTCCTCCAAAGAATCCTGCACATAATCCCACAACAAGCCCTATCAATAGACTGATAAATGTCGCCATGATGCCGATTGTGATGCTTACTCTTGCCCCCAATACAAGGCGGCTGAGTACATCTCTCCCAAAGGTATCTGTTCCTAACCAGAAAGTTTGAGTACTTATATGGTAGTAACTCTCCAAAGGAAGAAAAACTCTGCCCTCCTCCCCTGAATAATGCGTGTAATACAAGGTATCTCTCTGAAAAAGCACTGCTTCTTTTTTTAAGGGAATTTTGCGAATATTGGAGGTTTTTCCAAAAAATAAAACAGAAAAAAAAGAAGCGTGAGTATCGGCTTGTGTAGAGACAAGGCTCAACATTGGGATACGGCTTAATGGAGCTGTTTTAGTAATTTCTAAGTGTTGGATTCCGGCATTGGGAGAATTGTCAGGTATGAGCAAATAAGCAAATATAGATACTACTAACCAAGTGATAAAATACACACTACCAGCGGTAGCCGTCCGGTTTGCTATGAAATATTTTATTGCTTGTTTCCCTTGCATGGAAGTATTATTTACGCTGCAAATATACATACTTACAAGGACAATATCAAAAATCCTATTCGTAAATAGGGCTAAACATACGATTGCCTACACGCCGCAACTCGGTGGTTAGAAATAGGGGTGTCGAAATTTAATATAATACTGAAAGTATTACTCTGGCGATTTTTTTATTCCGTATAGGAGCAATTACTTTACTCGACATTTTTTAAACCCATAGGCAAGAAAGAAGTTACACCAAGTATGATGTTTCGCTTCGCTCAACATGACGTATAAATTAGCCAATGGCAATATCATGCGTAGGCACATACTGTTCTGAAGAGTAGTCATGTACAGTATTATACAATGTATTTCTTTCGATAGGCTGGTACCCGGCAGTTTTAATAAAATCAATTAATTCTAGGGTACT